>JAGLQP010000354.1 GCA_023136785.1 Spirochaetales bacterium | reverse complement strand
CCTCAGGAACAGACGGTCTGGGTAGAGTCATCGCAACACATGTAGGATTACCGGCAGCCACCGGTACAGACGCACCCTCTTGTGTTTCCTTTCGGAGTCCCACACTCTGACAGCCGATCAGGACAATAAGGGATGTGCAGACCGACGCCGCCAGAAAACGGCTTAATGAGTTCATTTTCGTTCCCCTCCCAAGAAACTCCCGTATTCAGGGAATTTCTTCAAACAACGCTTCGATCCTCCGATCGTTCTCCTTGCGTACGAGATCCAGGGCTAATTCTTCCAGAGGAATCCAATAACGGTTGACCTGTTCATCCCGCCAGCGGTCCAACTTTGGACGCAATAAATAGGGCTCGCCACTGTCTCCCTGCACGCGCATAGGCAGAATCAAGTCCTGAACACTCAAAAGATCGTCGGCTCCAGAAGCTGTCCCTGCCCTCCGGCGGAAATCGTCGATGATCTGCTCAACCGAGGAGATCGGGACTTCCGCTGCAGCACCGCTGCCCCCGGAACTCAGGACGGCGAGCGTGATCAGAGCGGATAGGACGAACAGTCCGGCGAACACGACGATCATCTTCGTCTTCTCAAGGCTTTTCCGAAGACTTGCCCACAGCGAGGACAGTTTACGCGTAGCTCTTCTCTTCAATCCTGTTCTCCAGACGGACGGTCACAAGCTTTGAAATCCCGGACTCTTCCATTGTGACCCCAAGCAGGGTGTCGGCGCTGGCGATGGTCTTCTTGTTGTGGGTGACGATTATAAACTGGGAGTTCCCGGCAAACTCCTTGAGTACGTGCACGAATCGACTTATGTTTTGTTCGTCCAGAGCCGCATCGATCTCATCGAGGATGCAAAACGGCGAAGGCCTGACCATGAAGAAGGCAAACAGCAGAGCGATCGCGGTCAGGGATTTCTCTCCTCCCGAAAGCAGGGTGATGTTCTCCAGCTTCTTCCCCGGGGGTTGAGCGTAGATATCGATTCCCGACTCCAGGACGTTGTCGGGTTCCACCAGTTTCAGCTCTGCCCGCCCCCCACCGAAAAGCCTTCGGAACATCAGGTGGAAGTTCTTCCGAATCTGGTTGTACGTATCGAGGAACACCTCCGAGGACTCACTGCGGATCTCCTGGGTGATCTTCTTCAAGTCGTTCGAAGCCTGGCGCAGGTCGTCGAGCTGTCCGGCGAGAAAGCGATACCGTTCACTCACTTCGCGGAACTCCTCTGGGGCCATCAGGTTTACCTGGCCCAATTTTCGGAGCTTCTCCCGTAACTCGCTGTGGTCGCTTCTCAAGGTTTTTAGCGGCCGATCGACCTCGTAAAGCCGAGACTCGAATTCAGTCAGATCGCGGGAATGCAGCTCACTGAAATTGCTGTACAGATTGCGGACTTCTGTCTTTGTCCCGGCAAGCTCAATCTGCGCCTGCTCTATGTTGACCTGCTCCGCCTCGAGCTTCGCCAGCTTTCTCTTGAGCTCTTTCTCGGTACTCACCAGACTGTTGTTCTTGCTGCTGATCTCCTTCTCCAGCCTGGACAGCTCTTTTTTCGTTTTGCGGTTCTCCTCCTCCAGGCTGCTTCTCTGTTTCTGCAGTTCGGCAATCTGGGCCACGATTTCCGCCAAGCGTTTCTTGGATTCCTCGATCTGTTGAGTGTTCTCGGTAAGCTGCATTTCTTGATCGGAGATCTGTTCCTGGAGGCGCTCGATTTCGTTCTCCAGGCTCGATTTCCGGGTGTGGGTCTGCGCCCGATTCACCCGCAGCTCTTCGAGGGTGCGCCGGTATTCACCGATTTTCGTGTTTAGGTTTTGATTCTCCAACCTCAGAACCTCAGCGGATTCACGCTTTTCTGCTCTGTTTTGCAGGTTTTCCGTGATTTTGTTGTCCAGATCCCGCTTTCGGGTGATGATCCCCTCGGGCGCCAGGAATTCTTCCAGGAATACCGGGGTGCAGCGCCGGTACTGCTCGAAGAGATCCGTCAGCTCGTCGGTTTTGCCGAGGGATTCCTCGAGGAGCTGATGAAGGGTATCGAGAAGTTGATCCTGCTCCCCGGTTCCCAGGTCGGATAGAGATCGGTAGTCGTTGAGCAGCTCCGATCGTCCCCGCAGCTGTATTCGCAGACCCTCCAATATCGAATTTATCCTGGTTTCGATTCTCTCCCGATCCTGGGCGGAATAGCCCAACTCCTTCAACCTCTGATCCAGCTGGGTTACGATGTCATCGGTCAATGCCCGCAGATCGAGGCGCAACGCTTCCACCTTCGACTCGAGGGAAACCGCCTCCTCACGCAGACTCTGAATGGTACTGTCATTTCCCTCAATCAGGCCCTCAAAACGGTCAATATCCACTTCGAAACCGCGAATGTTTTTTTCCACGTCCATAATGAGAGATTCCAACTCCGCCAGCTCCAGCTGCCGGCGGGAGGTCTCGGTCCGGGCTTGCTCGATCTTCTTTTCAATCGAGCGGGCTCTGTCCTGCTCCGAAGTGATCCGCTGGTCGATCTCTTCACTCCGCTCTCCGAGCATCGTGATCTGACTCTCTCTACTGTTTCTCTCCAGATCAACCTGGTAGAGTTTTTTTTGGTTTTCAATCAGATGGGACTCCATGGTGTTCACCTGATCGATGCTCTGCTCCATGCTCTCTCGGATCGAATCGATTCCCTGCTTCAGAGCGTTTCTTCCTTTGTTGCGCTCGGCCAGCTGCTGTTCGCATTTTTCCTGCCGCTCTTGGAAATCTCTCAGCCTGAGCAACTGGATATCCAGCTCTACCTGGAAAATCCGCTCCTTCAGGTTTCGGAACTTTTCCGTTTTTTCAGCCTGGGATTTCAGGGTATCGTAGCTTCGTTTGACCTCTCCCAGGATTCCTTCGACCTGGCGCATGTTCTCCTGGGTTTTTTCGAGTTTACGCTCCGCTTCCAGACCTTTGTTCCGGTACTTGGTTATTCCTGCAGCCTCTTCGAAAACGTAGCGCCGATCCTCCGGCCTGGTTGAAAGGAT
>JAGLQP010000353.1 GCA_023136785.1 Spirochaetales bacterium | reverse complement strand
TTCTCGTAGCGCGATGCCAGCTGACTGTATAGATCGCCGGGATAGCCCCGATTCGAGGGTACCTGCTCCATGGTGATGGCTATCTCTTTCAGGGCATCAGCGAAGTTGGTCATATCCGTGAGCAGGACCAGAACCCTGCGGCCTTTCAAAGCGAATCGCTCTGCAACGGCCAGGGAAATATCGGGAACCAGGAGTGCTTCGACGACCGGGTCTGCAGCGGTGTGAACGAAGAATATAGCCCGGCTCATCGCCCCACCCTCCTCCAGAGCATCCCGGAAGTAGAGGTAGTCGTCGTACTTCAGTCCGCAGCCGCCCAGAATGATCATGTCCACCTCGGCCTGCATGGCAATGCGAGCCAGCAGAGGATTGTAGGGCTCGCCGGAAACGGAAAATACGGGCAGTTTCTGAGACTCCACCAACGTGTTGAACAGGTCGATCATGGGGATTCCGGTTCGAATCATATTGCGGGGGATGATTCTTTTCGCCGGATTCACAGAGGGACCCCCGATTTCGATCAGGTTCTCCGTCAGTGTTGGCCCCTTGTCGCGAGGTTTTCCTCCGCCGTCGAATACTCTTCCGAGCAGATCGTCGGAGAAAGAGACCCGCAAGGGATGTCCGAGGAAGCGGACCTCATCTCCCGTGGAGACACCTCGGCAGCCGGAATAGACCTGGAGCACCACTCTGCCCTCAACCAGTCGAATCACCTCGGCCAGGGAATCTCCGTGAGCCGAGCTAACCACAGCCAGCTCACCGTAGCGTATGTCCGAGGCGGTGACGGTGATTACATTCCCGGCGATTTCGTCGATTTTACTGTATACCTTGCGCATCGTTTCACTCTTCCTCGTCATTCGAACCTGCAGTCAGATCCCGGGTCGTGTCGACAATACCGATTTTTCTGTCCTCTAACATTTTCCTGATTTCCATCTCGGTGCTCTTCATAGAATCCGTATTCCACTGCATGCTGTTCAGATCCAGGAATTTCTGTCGCAGTTGATAAAAATATGTCCGAGCTTGCGCCTTGTCGGCTAAATCGAGTTTGGCGGTAAGGATCTGAAGCAGCAGGTCGAACATGTATCCCTGACGTTCGGTGTTGACCGCCGCATCGACGGGATCAAAGGCGTTCTGCTGAAGGTACACCGCATCGAGGAAGTCCCCCTTCAAGTACACGACATAGTCATCGAGGCTGGTGCCTTCTTCGCCGACCACCTTCATCATCTGGTCTATCTCGTTTCCCCGGTAGAGTATGTGATGGCCGTACTCTACCTTGTTTTTATCAACCGCACCGGGATACTTGCTCCAACTCTCCAAGGGGTGTATAGCCGGGTACTTGCGGGCATCCGATCGATCCCGGGACAATCCATGAAAGGCGCCGACAACTTTCAAGGTTGATTGTGTAACCGGTTCCTCAAAGTTTCCACCAGCCGGACTGACCGTGCCGCCGATGGTGACCGAACCGGTGCTCTTGTCCTTCAAACGGACGAGCCCTGCCCGTTCGTAGAAACTGGCAATTACCGACTCCAGGTAGGCCGGAAAAGCCTCCTCCCCGGGGATTTCCTCCAGGCGGCCCGACATCTCCCGCATGGCTTGGGCCCACCGGGAGGTGGAATCTGCCAGCAGCAGGACATTCAGTCCCATCTGTCGGTAGTGCTCCGCGATCGTCACCGCGGTGTACACGGAAGCCTCCCGGGCCGCCACCGGCATGGAGCTGGTGTTTACGATGATGACGGTCCGTTCCATCAATGATTTGCCGGTTCGCGGATCGATCAGCTCGGGAAACTCCCTGAGGGTTTCAACGACTTCCCCGGCCCGTTCTCCGCAAGCAGCGATCACGACGATATCCACCTCGGCGTTGCGGCTGGTGATTTGTTGCAGTACGGTTTTTCCCGCTCCGAAAGGTCCGGGGATGCAGTACGTGCCGCCCCGGGCTACCGGAAAAAATGTATCGATGATGCGAACCTTTGTGATCAAGGGCTCTGTCGCCTTGAGACGCTCATCGTAGGCATTAATCGGACGCTTAACAGGCCACTCAAAGGACATGGTCACCGGAATCACATTGCCCCGGGAATCTTTTAGCTCGGCAATCTTGTCCGTGATCGTGTAGGAACCTGCCTTGGCTATGGACTTGAGCTCGTAGGTGTCGTAGTAGTTGTACGGCACCATGATCCGGTGTTTGAAGATCCCCTCGGGGACTATTCCCAGGGAGACACCTCTGCTTACCGTATCCCCTGCCTTGGTCACCGGTGTGAACTCCCATTTCTGTTCGTCCGACAACGGGGAGAGATACACGCCCCTTTCGAGAAAGAATCCATGTTGTTCGGCGATGATGGTCAAGGGATTTTGCAGTCCGTCGTAAATTTTTCCCAGCAGTCCGGGACCGAGCCTCACCGAGAGGAGATTCCCGGAGAACTCGACCGGATCGCCGATTCCGATGCCGCGGGTCATCTCGAATACCTGCAGCTCGACCCGACTCCCGCGAATACGGATGACCTCTGATTTCAATCTTCTGTCATCTACGACTACGTAGCCGACTTCGTTCATAAAAACATCGTCCTCGGTGTCGACGGTGATCATATTTCCGTTGACTCCGACAACTTTCCCTACATGTTTTGCCATTTTAGTTCTCTCCACCTGAGCTGGTATCGTATATAGGGCTGGTTACTTCAGCATAGACCTTTTGAAACATCTCCACCCCCTTGTCCTCTTCAAAAAGGGCTTTTCTTGCAAGGATCTGCAGGCGCAGGGCATATACCAATATCTTTTCCATGTCGAAGTAATGCCCGACCTCCAATTCGTCCAGATAGCTCCATCGAGCCCGGTTCAACAGTTCTTCGGCCTGAAGGGGGGATTCTTGGCCAAAGGCTTCTCTGGCGAGCTGCTGGGCCGTGGTAATCCAGGGAGAGTCGACCAGGTACGCTTCGGCCTCGACCCCTTTTTTCTTCCCCCTCAGCACAACCAGTCCGTTGCGCAGTGCCGTTTCCCATTCTCGCCACAGCTCGAGG
>JAGLQP010000352.1 GCA_023136785.1 Spirochaetales bacterium | reverse complement strand
CGCGGAGTGCCTGGTCGGGCTGATCGTCTCCCAATTAATTCGCCCCGGCACGCCGTTCCTTTATGGGATGAATACGGCGGCGTTGGATATGCAGAGCGCTATAGTGAGTTACGGCTGCCCGGAGTGGCCGCTGGGCATGATCGCGCAGATGGATCTGGCCCGCTACTATAATCTACCCGCCTGGTCGGCCGGCGGCGCCAGTGATAGCAAGGTGGTGGACGCTCAGACGGGTATCGAGATGACCTTCTCTATTCTGAGCAACTTTTTGGCGCGCGCCACGCTGGTTCACGACCTGGGCTACATCGAATACGGTTCCACCTCCTCAATGGAAGCGCTGGTGATTGCCGACGAGATCATCAGGGAGACCCGCTTTTTGGTCGACGGCGTAGAGGTTTCCCCTACCACGTTGGCTCTAGATGCTGTCGCCCGAGTCAGACCGGGCAGTGGGTTCCTGGCCGATGACCACACCCTGGAAAACAGGAAGTGGGCCCAGTGGCGACCGGAACTCATAGACCGAAACCGCTACGACCGGTGGGTAGAGCTGGGTCGTAAGGATATGTTCTCACGGGCCAACGAGCGCGCGAGAAAGATTCTGAAGGAGCACCGGGTAAAGCAGCTGCCGGGAGACAGCGAGGAGGCGATCGCTGAGGTATTAGCAGAACGGGCCGCAGAGGCCAAGAAATAGAGATTCTCAAAACACGGATCAGTGTAAATGAATTTGACAAATCTATCGGGCTGTGCCTACAATTATAACTAGAATAAGAGAAAGGAGAGAAGACATGTTGAAAAAAATCTTGATCGTTTTACTGCTGATTTCCGTGGCTGTCTTTACATCCGCCGGCGGAAAAAAGGAAGCAGAAGAACCGGCTCCTCCGAAGGCGGCTGAGAAAGAAGCTGAGAAAGAGGTAGTCGAGGAGGGTCCCCCGGGTACCGGAATTCCCTATAAACCGCCGATCAACATTGGGACCAAGAATTTCACCGAGCAGTTCATAGTCGGAAACTTGATGGCCATCCTGCTGGAAGATCGAGGCTATGATGTTGAGCTGAAGACCGGCATGGCCAGCACCGTGCTGAGGGAGGCTATGGAAAACGGCAGCCTCGACCTGTGCATGGACTATACGGGAACTCAGTGGCTGAGCTACACGGGGCATGAGTTCAAGGGTGAATCGCCCGAAGAGATGTATCAGAAGACCCGGGAAAGCGACGGCGAACGCGGCCTCATCTGGCTCGACCCGATCTGGTGCAACAATACCTACGCAATTGCGGTCACCAGAGAGTTTTCCGAGCAGAACAATGTAACCAGCCTGTCCGATTTTGCCGTCTATGTGAAGGAAAAGGAAGGCGAGGTTCCCTTTGCCAGCAGTTTTGAGTTTTACGCCCGTCCGGACGGAATCCTAGGACTGCAGCTGCACTACGGCTTTGCTTTTAAACCTGATCAAGTCACCACCGTTCTTCCCGGTTTGACTTTCGAATATCTGGTGAAGGGCAGAAGCACGGCCACTATGGTGTTCGGCACCGACCCGGCGGTGGTCAAGTACAACTGGGTGGTTTTGCAGGACGACAAGAACTTCTGGCCGCCCTACGACCTGGGACCCTATCTCAGTAAAGAAGCGCTGGATGCCAACCCCGGTCTCGAGGATGTGCTCAAGGAACTGGTGGGCGCTTTTCCCGACGATCCGGCGGGAGCCCGGGCGGAGATGACGGCCCTGAATGCCAAGGTGGACATCGATCTGATGGAGCCTGAAGACGCCGCCAAGGAGTGGCTCAAAGGTAAGGGACTGATCAAATAGCCTTAAGCCGGCCGCCTGACAGATTTCAGTAAGATCAGCACAGATCTAAATTTGCAGCTTCTCTTTCTTCCGCTGATTCGTGTGTATGATGCAGGATATAGCGGGGGGAGAAAGAGCGCAGAACAAGGACGAGCGCTTATGTGGATTCAAGCCTGGAATTATATGATCAAACATTCGGATAAAATTCTTAACTGGACCTTACAGCACCTGTACATCATTGTGGTGGCCAACGCTGCTGCAGCGGTTCTCGGCATTCTCATCGGGATCTTCATCAGCGGTAAGGGTAGGGAACGCCTGGCCGATACAGTAATCTACCTGGCCAGTATCATGATGACCATCCCTTCGCTGGCGCTCTACGGTATCCTCATGGGTATCTTAAGCGCTCTGACCCTTCCCTCTATCGGATTCCTGCCGGTGGTCATCGCCTTGACCCTCTACGGGCTGCTCCCGATTGTGCGCAACACCTACACCGCCATCCGGGAGGTCGACCCGGCCATTATCGAGGCGGGACGGGGCATGGGGATGAGCGAGCTGCAGATACTGATAAAGGTAAAAATACCGCTGGCCGTTCCCGTGATTATGGCCGGGCTGCGGCAGGCGATCGTGATGAACATCGGCATCGCGGCCATCGGTTCCTACATCGGTGCGGGAGGATTGGGACAGCCTATCTTTCGGGGCATTGCCAACTACCGTGTTGACCTCATTCTCATTGGCGCTGTCTTTGTTTCCCTGCTGGCCATCATCGCGGATCTGCTGATGGGCAGGGTTGAGTGGTTGACCACCCCGAAAGGAATAAGGATTAGGGGAAGGAGAACATGATTAAGCTAGAACATGTCACCAAGATCTTTCCGGACGGGACCAGGGCAGTCAAAGACCTCACCATGGAGATCGGGAAGGGGGAGTTCTGTATTTTTCTGGGTCCCTCAGGCTGCGGGAAAACCACCAGCATGAAGATGATCAACCGATTGGTCCCCCTGAGCTCGGGAAAGATCTATATCGACGAGGTCGATATCATGAAGCTCAACCCCAATGAGCTCCGCCGCGGGATCGGTTATGCGATTCAGAATATCGGGCTCTTTCCACACCTGACCGTGGCAGAAAATATTGCCACCGTTCCCATACTCAAGAAATGGCCCAAGACCAAACAGCGCACCCGGGCGGAGGAGCTGCTGGAGCTGGTGGGAATGGACCCGGGAACCTTTCTGGACCGCTATC
>JAGLQP010000351.1 GCA_023136785.1 Spirochaetales bacterium | reverse complement strand
AGCGTCTTCGAGATCCTCACCGCTTCGATCTCCTTTGCCTGGTTCCTGTTGATTCTAACCGGGGTCATTGTTTGGTAGATGAGAAAACGCTCCATGTACAAAAAAGAAGATCGCTGCCGGTTCGACAGATTCAGCGCCGAAAGCCTGAAGGGCAATCCCCTGGGAAGCCCGGTGGAGCGGGGGATCCGCATCTATCTGCCTCCGGGCTACTTCGAGTCACCCGTTGCACGCTATCCCGTCGTGTATCTCCTTCACGGATACGGAACAGACAGCAGCAACTCGATCGTCGGCTCGCGGAAAGATATACGAAAAAAATACCACATCCTGCTGCGGATAACTTTCAGAAAAATTTTTACCCGCCTGCCTACATTTGAAGATCTGGACGAGTTGATCCTCCGCGGCGAGCTTCCCCCCTTTATCCTGGTGCAGCCCGACGGCAGCCTGCATCTACCCAACAAATTCGGTGCGAAAGGGTTGAACGGAAAAGTAGGCAGCAAGGGGAGCCTGTACACGGATTCACCCTTCACCGGGAAATATACTGCCTACATATTCGAGGACGTGGTGCAGTGCGTGGACGGTCACTACCGCACTATTTGCGAAAAAAACGGGCGCGCCCTGATGGGTGCATCCATGGGAGGCTACGGGGCTCTTCTGGGGGGAATACTGTACCCAAGTCTGTTTCAGGCGGTCGTCGCCTTGAGCCCCAGCATCAGCTGCCTCGACCTCCTCGATGTGGGGTTGGTTGCTCCGTTCAACCGGATCCTCTTCAATAACGCCAAAGCCGAGGAAATGGGGCGGTTGGAGCTGGAGGACATCCTGGACACCTGCGATCTGGTGTATTCCGACGACCGGCGACTGGTGCCCACCCTGAAGCGAAATGAGAAGGGACGTGTCGTAGAGATGGACTCTTCCGCCCGGAACAATTGGGCCCGTTCCGATCTCGGCCCTCTGGCCGAATCTCATCCTGAGGCATTTCAGGGAGTACGGCTCCTGCTCAACTGTGAGGAATCGGATGAGTTCGGCTTTGCCGGACCCTGCCGGCGCTTTCATGCTCTGTTGCAAAGGCAGGGGATCGACCACGCCTTCGAGATCTACTCGGATCCGGAAGCCGCCCGCATATCTCCCCACTCTCTGGGGATCGCCTGGCACATCCTCTCCGGATTGCGCTTCTGTCTGCGGAATCCGGAATCGTGACTTCTCCATTTACTACAGAGACCCTCTCAACACGATCTGGCTGGCCTCGTAGAACTGGGGCCCCAACTCGGTCAACACGGCAGCGACCTCCCGCTCATCCCCCTCGATCCCCAGGACGGCAAAACCTCTCTCGCCCCTGCTTCCCAGCTGCAGGTCGAGAATATTGACCTTGCGCGAGGCCAGAGCGGAGAGGAGGATCAGCAGGACCCCCGGACGGTTGTTGTGGACTGTAAGCACCATATGGCCGGAGATCGGTATGGGCAGGCCGACCCCATCCACCTCGAGCAGGTAGGCCGGCGCGGCTTTCAGCGGGGGAAGCTTTATCTGGGCGTCAGTCTCGATGGCAAAGAAGCGGTCGGAGGCGGTGCCCATAACGAAGTCCACGGCTTCCCGGATGCGCTTCTCCGGTCCGCCGACGGTGAGATAAGCCGTAGCAGTGCCGTCGGACAGGGAGTACAGCTGGGTGGTTTCCACGTTGATTGCTTCCGAGGCCAGGGTGTTGAACAGGATCGACAGAGTTCCCGGAGTATCGGTGTGATGGGAGTACAGACAGTTCAGGTCACCTCTTCCGGTTACATCCGAATACGCCTCCTCTGAGCTGTCGCTCAAAGTTATGGAGCGGTCATCCCGTCGCACTCGGATCGCGTCGTACTCCCCCAACGACACGGAGCCGTCGAACACCTTCAGAAGACCCCGAAAGGATCCGCCAAAGGAAAACCGGGGCGTCTTCTGCCGCAGGCGGGGCTCGAAACGCAGTTTCAGGATCTCCACCCCGAGATTGAGGATCTTGAAATGACCGTCCTCCTCTGCGAAGAGGGGCCTTTTCTCCGTAATGCCCCGGGAGAAGGTCACGTAGTGACGATACCCTGCCGATCGAGCCAGTTCAATGCCCTGCGTATAGTCCCGACCGATTTCCTCAATTTGATGGGAATCACTGCCGATGGCGATGGGTATTTGCAGCTGTTTTGCCCGCTTGAGGAACTCCATATCGGGATACAGTCCGCAGCCCTTTCTCAAGCCGGACAGATTGACATCCAGAGCCAGATTCAGATCGCTGATCATCTCCAGCAGGGTGCGCATCCGTCGGGCCAGGAAGTGGGAGGAATGCTCCACATCCTTCATGGCTTCCGGCAGCGGAGCGTAGAGCTTGGGAAGATCCAGATGTCCTACCACATGGATCATCTCCCAGGAGGTGTCGATCATTTCGATCATCTCATCCAGGTAGCCCGCCCAGAAAGGCTCCAGACCTCCCCGCAATTCGATCAAACGTTCGGTATCCTGCCTCGACCCGTCGTAGGGAATGCCCTGGTAGGAAAAGTGCACAGAACCGATGACGAAATCGACACCGTAGGCTTGAAACAGCTTGGACCGGTTCCACTGCAGGCCCAGCTCAGGGCCCATCCACTCCAGCTCGATCCCGTAGCGCAGCTGTATCCGATGCCTGTATCGCTGCTTCAGAAACTCCACAGTGGCGGCATAGTTGAAAAAAGCCGCATCCCCGCGAATGAACTTGACCTCCGTATCCCGTTCAATCTGGTAGCGGAAGGAAGTCAGCCGCGGGGAATGAATCACAAAGGACAGGGAGGGAAAGCCCCTATCCACGGCTCGATCGACTACACTTTCGATATCGTCGATGCCGTGTTTGACATGATCCTTGCCCGTACCTACGTGGATCCCGTGAGTCTCCCAAATGAATGGGATCTGATTCGACATGATGTGAAACTTTTAAAGGTTTTGCCGCAGCCCTGTCAAGGCCGACACTATCCGCGATCAGGGCAGACGCATATGGTGGTGAATAAATGACTAGTAAACCC
>JAGLQP010000350.1 GCA_023136785.1 Spirochaetales bacterium | reverse complement strand
CCCATGATACGGGTCAAAGGCAGGGGCGGAGCAATTTCTTCCAGCTCGGCTATATCGCTCCTCAACCTCCTCCAACGAAACGGAATCCCGATCGAAACGATCTGCGGGGGTCGGGCTCAATGCGGACGCTGTCTGCTCCGGATCCTCAAGGGTGCAGAAACGATGAATAAGAAGAACCAGATCGAGATCGCCCGCCTGGGGGCATTGAATGCCGGGGAAGACATGCGCCTGGCCTGCCAGAGCTACACCCGTGGGGATATCGAAATCGAGATCATGAATCCGGGCACCTCCCGATGAGCGAGGGTGTACTGTTGAAGAGCCTAGTTCGTCTTCTACTACTTTTTGCCGCTGTTCTGGTCGGCGCCGGCGGCTGCGCATCAGGTCAACAGGAGACTGTCCGACCCGTTGACCCGAGCGACCCTATACTCTACAAACAACGGATGCGGGAGTTGGTAATCTCGCTCAGCCGCTACGCCCGCACTCTTAACCCAGAGTTCATCCTGATACCCCAAAACGGGAACGAGCTTCTGACCGTAGACGGAAAGCTTACCGGTGCACCGGCCCTCGACTATATCCAGGCCATCGACGGGATCGGCCGGGAGGATTTGTTCTACGGATACACCGCCGACAACCAGGAGACCCCCGAAGAGGCGATCCGCTACATGCTGCCCTTCCTCGAATTGGCGTTGGACAACGATCTCACCGTTATGGTGATCGACTACTGCCGGCAACGCTCGAAGATCGACGACTCCTACAGGAAAAACGATCTGGAGGGGTTCATCCCCTTCGCTGCTCCGCGCAGGGACCTGAGCGTGATTCCCGGCTACCCGAATCCCATCTTCGGAGAACACGGTCGGGATATCCGTCTCCTGGCCGACGCCCAAAACTTTCTCTTTCTGATCAACCCGGGGGCTTTTAACGGCAAGGAGCGTTTCCTCTCCGCTTTGCGGCGGACCAACTACGACCTGATCGTGATCGACGCCTTCGTCGATGGACAGAGGGGGCTCGAGTGGTTGGAGCCGAAGGACATCAAGTCGCTGAAGATTAAGGCCGACGGGGCGCGACGGCTGGTCGTCTCCTATCTCAGCATTGGAGAGGCCGAGGACTACCGCTACTACTGGGATCGCAGTTGGGATCGCAACCGGGACGGCCAACCCGACGCAGGAGCCCCGGATTGGCTGACGGGAGAGAATCCGAACTGGCGGGGAAACTACAAGGTCCGCTACTGGGATTCAGAGTGGCAGGCGATCCTGTTCGGAAGTGGAGAATCCTACCTCGACCAGATCGTCTCCCGCGGATTCGACGGAGTGTATCTGGACATCATCGACGCCTTCGAGTACTTCGAAACGCAGAATCCCTAGTTATTTCCGCCAATCCCCTATTGTTGACAAATACCGTCATAATTAATACCTTACGAGTGTGAGCGGATCGAAGATCCGCTGGGAGAGAAAGAGGTATTTCCATGCTTCAGAGCTTTATCATACTGTTTCGGGAAACCCTTGAGGTTGCCCTGGTCATAGGTGTCGTTCTAGGCTACCTGGTGCGCAGCGGTCAGAGCACGTACAAACGGTCGGTATACCTCGGCCTGGCCGCCGGCGTGGGGGCCAGCGCGCTGGGGGCGCTGGCCTTCCAACTTCTGGCCGGCGGATTCAGCGGTCGGGCGGAGGAGATCTTTGAAGGTGTCACCATGCTCGCAGGTGCGCTGCTGTTGACGACCCTGATCCTCTGGATGATTCGAAAGAGTGCTCAGGCGAAGGAGCTGGAACGCAAGGTCGCTGACAGGATTTCGGGAACGAGGAAGGCCGGGCTGTTTCTGCTGATCTTCTTCTCGGTGCTGCGGGAAGGAATCGAGTCCGTTATTTTTCTCAGCGCCGCCCGGTTCGCATCGGGGGACAACAACCTCCTCGGCGCGGGACTGGGATTGGCAGCAGCGGTGGTGCTGGGTGTCCTTCTCTTTCGCGGTGCCCTGCGCATCAACATAAGGAGCTTTTTCACAGTAACCAACCTCCTGCTGATCTTCTTTGCCGCCGGCCTGGTAGCGGGAGGAGTGCACGAGCTTCAGGAAGCCGGAGCGATTCCCATCGTCGTTGAACATGTGTGGGACATCAATCCGGGTGTGACTGGAGAGAGCTACCCCGCCTTCCATGAAAACGGCCTGGTCGGGAGCATCGCCAAGGGATTGTTCGGCTACAACGGGAACCCGAGCCTGATCGAGGTTCTGGTGCATATAGCCTACATGATCGGCATTCTCGCTCTTTGGCTGCGCACACGGGCTGCAAAAACCGGTCGTGTTCGTCCGAGAGAAGCCCATGCCTAGGAACTCAGGCGGCAACGGATAGCCTCGATACCCCGTTCAGAAAGGTTGCTGCCGCAGCAGCCCCAACAAACGCTCCGCAGCTTTCCCACGATGGGACAGGCTGTCTTTTTCAGCGTCACTGAGCTCGGCCACTGTCTTTCCTATCTCGGGGAGGTAGACCACGGGATCGTAGCCAAAACCTCCCGAGCCGGAAGGTTCTCCTGCCAATACTCCGTGAAAGGTTTCCTGGGCTACAATGAATCGCTTCTCATCGAGCACCAGAACCATACAGCACACAAAAAAACAGCTGCGATCGCTCAGTGATGAGGCTCGGCTGAGGAGGTAGGTGTTTCGCTCCGCATCGGAGAGCTTGGTTTTTCCAACCGTCGATCCATACCGGGAGGAGTAGATCCCCGGCTGTCCGCCGAGACCGGTTACTTCGAGACCCGAGTCGTCGGCGAGTACCGGAGTTTCGACGAGGTGGCAGAGGTGCAGGGCCTTTCCCAGAGCGTTTTCCAGGTATGTCTTGCCGGTTTCTTCGAAGGAGAAGACGCAACCGATATCCGCTGGAGAGCTGAGACGATACCCGGGAAACAAGCGGGACAACTCCCGCAGCTTATGCGGGTTGTTGGTGGCCACGGTAAGCACAGGATTCTTGGATCTTGCCATAGCTTGAGGCTCTATTGTACAGGGAATCGCCTCCCCGTCAATCCAATCGG
>JAGLQP010000035.1 GCA_023136785.1 Spirochaetales bacterium | reverse complement strand
GGGTCTTTCATGACCCCTGCATTGAGGTCAATATCCGTTCCGAACGGTTCAACCTTGGTTATTTCTCTCATGGCCTACTCCACATTTTGGAACAATCATAAATGTTGATTTAAGATACACGAGGGAATGGTCGGGTATCAAGCTCACAACGAGGCGGGACAAGGAGACCTTCGCCCTCAAGATGTACGGTCCGTCTAAGCTAGCCCCAATGCGCAGCCGTCGCCTCGAGGATCGCTTCCGCCCCATAACACTCCCTCACGTTCCTGCAGGATGATCTGTCCGAGCCCAAACAGGGACCGATCCAATCCGGACAGGATCCTGATCCGATGCCCCCGATGCTCCAACTCCGCCGTGGTTCCGGGATCCAGACAGTCCTCCAACAGCACATCTCCTCCGGGCGAGCCTTCCTCCAGCTGAAAGCGCCCGCGATCGAGGGCGGCCTGGGGGTCAAGGTCATCATCGATCAGTGCCGAAAGCACCTGCAGGTGCCCCTGCGCCTGCATCATTCCCCCCATGACTCCGAAGACCGTATGAAGTTTGCCGGTCCCGGCGTGGGTGGAGAGCCCCGGGATGATGGTGTGGTACGGCCGTTTTCCGGGTGCAAGACCGTTGGGATGTTTCGGATCCAGGACAAAGCTGTAACCCCGGTTGTGCAAAGAAAACCCGCAGCCCTCCGGAACGATCCCGGTTCCGAAGCCCGAGAAGTTGCTGTTGATGAAGGAACAGGCGTTTCCTTCGGCGTCGGCGACGCAGAAATACACGGTATCGGTACCGGCCGGGCCCGGCGACAGCGGATCGCCCCATAGGGGAGGATCCATTGAACGCTTCACAGAGATGGCGGCGGCTCGCTGTCGGGCATATTCATCGGCAAGCAGATCCGCAACGGGAATACGGGAAAACTCCGGATCCGCAACATAGCGCTTGGTATCGGCCAAGGCGAGCCGCGTCGCCTCTATCATCAGATGAAGACGATCCGGCCCGAAGACGGGATACTCGTCGAAGCCACAACTCTTCAGGATGTTAAGAGCCAGCAGAGCGGCCAACCCCTGACCGTTGGGCGGGCACTCCCAGACGTGGTATCCGCGATACTCGGTACAAATCGGATCAACCCACTGAGATTCATGGGCGGCCAGATCGTCGAGGGACAGCACTCCCCCGGCCTCCCCGACAGCAGCCACAATCTTCTCGGCTATCTGTCCTCTGTAGAAGGACTCTTTGCCCTGCTCAGCGAGGATCTCAAGCGTTTTGGCCAGGGTAGGCAAACGAATCACTTCACCGGCCCGGGGACCACGGCCGTGGATCATCAGCTCCTGCCCATGACGATGCCGGCTCAACAGCTGTTCAGCTCCTTCCTGCCACCAGTTCGCCGTAAGAGGACTTACCGGAAATCCCCGTTCCGCAAGATCGATCGCCGGCTCGAGTATTTCCGACAGATCGAGCCGACCCCAGCGCTCGTGGGCATCGACCCAGGCTGCCGGGGCTCCGGGAACGGTGACCGTGAGCGCATGATCCGGTGACAGGCGATCGCGGAAACCGGCTTTCCCCGCCAACTCCTGAGTCAAGGCTCCCGGCGATCGTCCGGATCCGTTCAGGGCTTCCACCGTTTTCCGGTTAGCAGAGTAGTACAGAACGAAGCAGTCTCCTCCCAGTCCCGTGGAACAGGGTTGGGTCACCTGTAGTGCGGCAGCAACGGCTACCGCAGCATCGGCGGCATTGCCGCCGGTCCTAAGGATGTCGACTCCGGCAAGGGTTGCCAGCGGTTGGCTGGTGGCAACGATACCTCTCTTGGACAGTACCGGCGAGCGCCGGGAGATATATTGCTCTGAGGACACTGGGCTCATACTTCGCTTTACTCCCGTAGAAAAGAACCCCGCTCAGAAGGAGCGGGGTATCCTGTCTAAAGAGAGTAGCCTGCCGGAAGCCCTGCAATCAAGTGTTTGTTTCCTGGCTTGCAGGGATGGGAACCGTATTTCTTTCGCCCGTTCCATTCCGCCGCGGACCGGCACTGTACCAGTCAATGCGCCGGGTTAGAACCATGACCCCTGCCAAAATCATGAACAGTCCCAGGGAACCGATCAACAGGGCGTAGTCTTCCGAGTTCAGGGCGGCGTATAGGAACAGATAGCCCGCTCCCAAAACCAGAGACATCACCCAGGCTCGTCGCCAGGCGGCAAGAACGGCGCTGGAGTAGAAGGTTACCAGGGCAATCGTGACCATGCTGGACAGCAGATAGGTCCAATCGAAGCTGAGGTGCTCCGATACGGACACGAGCAGCAGATAGAACAGGCACACCGCCAAACCGACCAATAGGTACTGAAAGGGATGGACCTTGCGGCCGCTCGCCACCTCGAAAAGAAAAAAGATCAAAAACGGGAGCAGGACGAAAAGAATCCCGTACTTCACAGAACGAAGCGATTTCAGGTAGGTGTCGACCGGGATCATCAGCTCCACCCCAAAGATCGAATCGAGAAGCGCATACCCTTCGACATCACCGCGAAGCCACCGCTGTCCATAGCCTCGGTTCAAAGACAAGACGTACCAATCGGCGTCGAACCCCTCTTCACCCACTGTTCGTTCGGTTGGCAGAAAGGCGCCGTTGAAGCTGGGACCTGTCCAGGTGGGTATCTGAAATACCCGGATCCGCGCTTCCGGCAATCCCGCTTAGAGGTGCTCTAATCTCTCCATCGAATAGCCCGATCTCCCCCTGCCTGGCAACGAAAGGAATCGGGTGGGAATCCCACCGAAGAGTCACCCGTTCCTGAACTCCCCGCATGTCCGGAAGCTCCACGACCAGTGCGGCGTCCTGCCAGAAGACATCCTCCTCGGCAACCCTCCAGTCGCTGAAATCAGGGTCGGCTATGGTCCCCGTAACCTGCAGATCCGCCGTGTACACGGTGACTTCGTAGATCCCGCGATTGCGCTTCTCCGTATCCACCGAACCGGCAATCTCCAGAGTGGTGGGAAGAAAGTAGGCCCGTTCGGTGAACTCCTCGATTTTGCCCTCCTCATCCTTGACCCGTTTGAGATAGGGCACGACCACGACAGGACCGGCGATGATCTGTTCTCCCCCCCACATCTGGATGATTTCTCCCTCCGCCTCAAACCGGGTCATGTTTCGCTCCTCGATCAAGGCTCGAATCATTTGGAGGGGAATCAGGAAGATGAGCAGGAGTATACCGATCAGAACCATCTTCAGCACGGTACTCCAATTTCTATTCTCCTGAATCGAACTCTTGAGTTTCTTCATTTGATCCTCCTCGGTATTTATATTCGCTCCCAAGGCTATCCCGGTGTAGAGGTCCCTTCCTGTCAAAGACTGGAAGTTTTCGTGAACAATTATGGCAAAAATGTGGCGGCAGCCATCCTGGAAGGCTGTTCATCGCTGTGGTAGAATCTGAAAAATGCAGCCTACAAATGGGCCTCTTATTGCTCTGGTCGACGATGAAGAGAATATCCGCGAGCTGGTGAGCTATGCCTTGCAGCAGGAGGGCTATCGAGTTGCTACCTACCGGGACGGGGAAGAAGCCTGGACCGCCTTTCGTCAGTCCCTGCCCGACCTGGTGATTCTGGATATCATCATGCCCCGAATGGACGGGCTCGAGCTGTGTCGGAAGATCCGGAGTCTCTCCGAAACTCTCCCCCTGATCTTTCTCACCTCAAAAGACGAAGAGTTTGACAAGGTTCTGGGCTTGGAGTTGGGGGCCGACGATTATCTCTGCAAGCCTTTCTCTACTCGGGAGCTCCTGGCCCGGGTGAAGGTGTTATTTCGCAGGCTTGCCTCTACGCAGGGTGGTGATTCGGACGAGGAGGACAGGATCCTTCACTGCGGGTCTCTAGAGATGGACCGAATGCGTCACGGTGTACTCTGGAAGGGACAGAACGTTCCTCTGACCGTCACGGAGTTTCGCATCCTCGAAGCCTTGATCCGACAGCCCGGCTACGCCAGAACCCGCGAACAGCTGCTCCAGGCGGGCTATCCCTACGACGAGTATATGAGCGACCGCAACATCGACGGGCATATCAAACGGATCCGCAAGAAAATCTCCAGCCTCGATCCCGGCTTTGACGGAATCGAGACGATCTACGGTCTCGGCTACCGCTATCGAACCGACACAGAACCATGATCAATAAGATCTTGAGCTTTTTTTCCCGTATAACGGTCCGGCTGCTCACCTTCAACGTGCTCATCGTTTTCCTTCCCGTGGCGGCTCTGTTGTACCTCGATACATACGAACAACAGCTGCTGCGCGCTCTCGAACACGCCCTGGTTCAACAGGGCCGTATTCTGGCTTCGGCTCTTGCCGGGCAGAACCCGCTGCAGGCGGACAGTGCCCAGAAACTCCTGCAGCAGCTGGAACAGCGCCACGAGGCCCGGCTGCGCATCCTAAACCCTCAGGGCCGGCTGCTCGCCGATTCCAGCCGCCTGGGACCCCACAGGGACGAGGTCACGGAGGCTGAGCAGAACGCCGAAGACGTCGTTCCCGCGGAGCAGCGCCTGTTGTACCGGATAGCCACCTACCCGGTACGGTTGTTCCGGCGTCTATTCCGACCGCCCGAGCCTCCCCTCGAGTCGGCGGGGTTTTACATCAACACAAGCATTCTGCTGGGTCCCGAAATTCAAGAGGCCCTGGAGGGACGATACGGCGCCATGACCCGAATCTCCACGGGAGGACAACGATCGGTCACCCTCTACAGCGCCATACCCATTCGCAGCGAGGGATCGGTGGTGGGGGCGGTACTGGTATCCCAATCCACCTATCGTATCCTGCGGGACCTGTACGAGCTGCGGCTGGAGATCTTCACCGTATTTCTCGTCTCCCTGGCGGTTGCGATTGCTCTAAGCCTTCTCGCCTCCACTACCATTGCCGCTCCGGTGCGGAAACTATGCAGACAAGCCCGGGAGATTCTCGATCACCAGGGCCGGCTGCGCGGACATATCCGCTTCAACCGCCGCCGGGACGAGATTGGCGATCTGTCCCGCTCTCTGGAGGAGATGACCCGGAAACTCCAGGGACACATCGAGTTCGTGGAGTCCTTTGCCTCGGACATCTCCCACGAGTTCAAGAACCCCCTTGCATCGATTCGTTCGGCAGGAGAGATGATCGCTCGTACAAAATCCGGCCAAGACCGGGACCGCTTTCTCGCTCTGATCCAGAAGGAAGTCGCCCGCATGCAGCATCTGCTCGGCGCTGTTCGAGAGATCTCCCTGCTCGATGCCCAGCTGGAGGAGGAAGAGCGTGCCTCGGTAGAGGTCGGGCAGATCCTCAAACGGGTGGTGGAAGCACACGGGCTCCGGGGAGAGTCCACGGTTCGCGTAACAATCTCTCAGAATACCGGTCCGATTACTGTCTCCATGGCCCCTGAACGGCTAGTCCAGGTTCTCGAAAACTTGCTGGAAAACGCGTTGAGCTTCTCTCCTCCTGACGGGGAAGTACGGATAGATCTATGCCGGGATCGCGGTCAGGGGATGATCGGTTTTGAGGATGACGGGCCGGGGATCCCGGAACAGCACCTGGAGAAGATCTTCGACAGGTTTTTCAGTTTTCGCCCGGCAGAAGAATCCTCAGGATCCGCTTCATCCAAACCAAGACATCTCGGACTCGGCCTGGCTATCGTCAAGGCCATCGTAGAGGGATACGGCGGCAGTGTGAAGGCGGAAAACCGGGCCGTCATCGGCGCCCGGCTCAGGGGCTCCCGTTTTGAGGTGCGCCTGCCCGTGGTGGATGCTTAGCTCACCAAAGAAAGTACCCGGAAAAATTATGAATCACTATATTCGTACTTGAGTGTCCCTTCTCGGTAAAAATTTGGTCTTTTTATAAAAACAGGCTACCAATAATATATAGAGAGGCAAAGATACATTCTGGACCCAGAAACAATGGCGGCATACGACAACGCTCCAGGTGCGCGGACTATACTCAGACGCGATCCCACCAGGCTTCTGCAGATTGTAGAAGAAATTTATCACATCAAAGACCTGGACACCCTACTGGAAAATGTGCTCTTCGAGGCGAGAAAGTTCATAAACGCCGAAGCCGGCACCCTCTATCTGGCCGCGGGTCGTTACTTGTACTTCAGCTACGTTCAGAATGATGCCATGTTTCAAGAGGATCAACCAAAGGACAAGTACATCTACTCCAACAAACGGCTTCTGATAGACAAGAACTCACTCTCGGGCTATGTTGCCGCCACGGGGGATTCCCTGCTGATCGACGATGTGTACGACATCTCGAGCAACGTCACCTACCACTTCAATCCGGATTTCGACAAGAAGACCTCTTTCAAAACCCAGTCTATTCTCGTCGTTCCTCTGGAAACAACCGACCACTTGATTTTAGGCGTGCTGCAGCTCATCAATGCCAAGAACGAGGAAAACCAGGTGATTCCCTTCTCCATGCAGGACAGGCTGTATATCACCGAGTTCGCCCGCAACGCCGCCAATGCCATCGAGAAGGCCAAGCTGTCCCGCGAGATGGTTCTGCGCATGGTGGAACTGGCGGCGCTGCGCGATCCGTACGAAACCAGCCAGCACGCCAAGCGGGTCGGGGCGTACTCCGTCGAGCTGTACCAGGCCTGGGCACTGCGACACGGCGTTGAGGATCGTAAGATCAAACACACAAAAGAGGTCCTGCGGCATGCGGCAATTCTCCACGATGTGGGCAAGGTGGCCTTGAGTGACGTCCTTCTCAAGAAGCCCGGAGGCCTTGGCAAGGATGAGATCACTCAGATGAAATCCCACACCATTCACGGTGCCCGCCTGTTCAAGTACGTCCACTCCCCGTGGGACCGTATGGCCTCCGAGGTCGCCCTCAACCACCACGAACGGTGGGATGGACGAGGCTATCCGGGCAAGATCGACAACATCTTCGCCAAGGAGATCCGCTTTGGCCCCGGAAAACGGGAAAAGGAGATCCCTCTGGCGGCTCGGATCGTTGCCCTGGCGGATGTATACGATGCCCTGATGTCGAAACGCTCGTACAAGGACAGCTGGAAGGAGGAGCAGGCGGTCCGCTACATCCGTGTCCAGGCCGGCCGGCAGTTCGATCCCGAGCTGGTAGCACTTTTTCGGCGCATCTACGATACGATTCGTGCGATCCGAAAACGCTACGTCTGAGACTCCATTTCCGTTTTCTTCGCACCCGTTTCAAAGATTTTCCCGGATTCTAAACCCTCGCACAGCCGCCCGTAATCCATATGCTCGGCGATTCCAGCCAGAGAGGCAAAGGCCTGCCGGGCTTTTTCGGAGAAGAAGGTCCTCGGTTCCTCCTGTGGGCCGGCCTCGAGAATCACGAGGCGTCCGGCCCGTCCAGCTAACTCGAGATTTCCTTCGTTCCCCGGTCCGACGGGGAAGCTGCAGAGGATCGTCAGTTCCGCCTCCTCGACCATCCGGTAGGCCTTTTCCAGATCCGACGGGGTGATGTGGGAAAAGGCGCCGATGACCCGGGAAGGCACCTCCAAACTCTGCCAGAGTTTCTGATCCGCATCATACTCATGGGCAATGCCCCCGGACAGGGGGTAGCCAAGACGGACAAGTTCCCGGGTCAAATTTATCCCACTTCCCGCTCCCCCGATCACGTGAACCCGCGGCATCGGATAGCTGCCCGCCGGTTTTCGGGGCACTACGTTGACCACAAGAGCTCCCGTAGAGGCATTTCGGGTCACCACGGTTTTCGTTTCGTACACCAGATCGAGCAGCTCGGAGCGGAGAACATCTTGGGGTTTTCCCTCCGCCGCAACCCTTCCCTGATGGAGAAGAATCAACCGGGTGCAGTATTGAGAGGCGATGTTCAGGTTATGCACCGCCGCCACCACGGCTTTTTTCTCGCGGGTGAGCTCGCAGGCCATGGAGAAGAACTGATTCTGATGCTTGATATCCAGGTTGGAGGTCGGTTCGTCCAAAAGAAGAAGATCGGTCTCCTGAACCAGGACCTTGGCGAAAAGCACCAGTTGCCGTTCGCCGCCGGAAAGCTCGTTGAAATAACGGTCCTCGAAGCCGGATAGACCCACGTAGCTGAGAGCACGGCGGGCTTTCTCCAGGTCCGACTCACTCTCCCGCCTGAACCTGCCTAGAAACGGATACCGGCCCATCAGAAGAATGTCGAGCACCGGATAGGGGAAGACGGTCGAGGCATCCTGGCTGAGGTAGGAAACCCTGCGGGCCCGCTCTCGCAGTCGAATGTCCTTGAGCGGTCGTTCCTCAAGAAAGATCTCTCCCTCCGTGGCAGCGAGAACGCCGATCAACAACCGCAGCAACGTGGTTTTTCCGGCCCCGTTTGGACCGATCAAACCGACGAACTCGCCTCGCTTCACAGAAATGCTGACAGCGTCGATGATCCGCCTTTCAGCGACGGAAAAGGACACCGATCGAGTCGCGATGAGATCCTTAGTCATAGCCGAAACCCCTCAATCCTTTGCGCTGGAAGCGGATGATCAGGTACAGGAAGTAGGGGCTGCCCAATACGGCTGTAATGATCCCCACCCGGATCTCGAAGGGCGGGATCAGCACCCGGCCGATTAGATCGGAGGTGAGGAGGAACAGGGCTCCTCCGATCGCGGAAACGGGAAGCAGTAGACGATGATCCGGACCGATCAGCATGCGAAACAGATGGGGAATCAGTAGACCCACAAAGCCCACCGGACCGCTGATGGAGATGGCCATGCCGGTAATCACCGCAGTGATGGCCAGAATTATCCTCTTTGTGCGCTCTACATGCATACCCAGAGAAAGGGCGCTCTCCTCTCCCAGGGCAAAGATGTTCAACTCCCGGGTAAACAGAAAAAGAACCGCCATTCCAGGCAGCAGCACGGGCAGCGGCAGAAGCACGTGCTTCCACATCCGACCCTCCAGACCTCCCATAGTCCAGAAGATAAACTGGCTGACCTCGTACTGCTGCGAGAAGAGTAGGATCGCCGAGACCAACCCGTTGAACAGAGAGGAAATAGCCAATCCGGCCAGCACGACGAACAGCAGGGAAGTTCTCCCCTTATAGCTGGAGATCAGGTAGATCAATCCGGAGGCCAACAGTGCCCCTGCAATGGCGAGGAGGGGGGGAAAGAACACGTTCAGCGCAAACAGTCCCGTGTTGACGGCGATCACAGCTCCAAGGCTGCCTCCGGTGGACACCCCCAGGATGTCCGGACTGGCCATGGGATTGCGAAACAGCCCCTGCATGGCCACACCTCCCAGGGCCAGGGCCGAACCGACCAGCAGGGCGGCGAGGATCCGGGGCAGCCGGATGTGGAGGATGATGTTGAGCTGCATCTCCGGGGGCAGCTCAATGGATCGGAAACCAAGTCCATGGAGGAGGAGCCGGAGAAAGGACACCGGAGGCACCCGGACGGCTCCACTACCTGCGGACAGAACGACTACGATGAACAGCAAAACGATGAGGAGCAGAAGAACAGCAATTTTTCGTTTTCTCACGGTATATACTCGAAACTCTCCCTTACTAATCGGAAAAGAGCTTCGGATAGGCAAGTCGAGCCAGGTACTCTACCGCATCCACGACGTACTGGGAGGTGGCGGCTTTCAAGCCTTCGGGCATCTGATACACCCTACCCTCCCGAATGGCGGTCAGACCCCTCAGGGCAGGATCCCCAACGGTTTGCTCGTAAAAAGCCTCTGCGCCGGCTGGATCACCATACACCCAACCGGGAAGAATAAGCAGGTCCGGATCGAGCTCGAGGATCTTCTCTTTGGATAGAGGGACCTGTCCCCACTCATCGACGGGAAACTCACCGGCTGAGTTGATCAGACCTGCATGGCGGATGATTTCGTCCCAGGAACTGCCTGCCCCTTGGGCGGAGCCCAAGGTAGCATAATCCAAAACGGTTCGTCTTTGTGCCTCGGGCAAAACGGAGAGCTTGCTGCGGACTGCAGAGAGACGTTCATCCATCTGTCCGATCATAGCTTCCGCCTCGTCTGTTGCGTCGACCAGCTGTGCCACAATCTTGGTTTTCTCCTGGATTGCAGGGATGCTTAAACCCGTGGCGATCAGGAAAACAGGAATGCCCGCATCCCGGAGCTGAGCTACTATGTCGGCCTGGCTCCAGTTGGCTACAAAGACCAGATCCGGCTGAAGTGATTCTCTCTCTTCAGCCGGATCTGGTCTTTGTAG
>JAGLQP010000349.1 GCA_023136785.1 Spirochaetales bacterium | reverse complement strand
CGCGCGGATCCGCCGCCAGGAGGGGCAGAACGCCGCGACATATTTGGGAGCGGCCTATCACGAGAGTCTGACGAACGACTTGGAGGTCTTCTATTCTACCGAGCTGATCAGCAAGGTCACCGCTGTGGTTCGGGAGATTCGACCGGACATCATAATTCTACCCTCGCCGGAGGACTACATGGAGGATCACATGAGCACCTGTCGGATTGGGGTGACTGCCGCCTTCTGCCGGGGTGTCCCCAACTTTCCAACAAATCCTCCCCGAGAGCCGACCTATCAGGATGTCGTGCTCTACCACGCCCTGCCGTACGGTCTGCGGGACGGGCTGCGCCGGCGCATCCTGCCTGATTTCTACGTAGATATCACCTCTGTGATCGACGATAAGGAGCAGATGTTGGCCTATCACGAGAGTCAGAAACTCTGGCTTGACCAGAGCCAGGGAATGGACAGCTATCTTCATACGATGCGGGAGATGTCTGCAGAGGTTGCGGCGATGGCAGGGAAGGGTCAGTACGCCGAAGGATGGAGGCGGCACTCCCATCTCGGGTTTTCTGCCGTGGAGACCGATCCGTTGATGGAGATCCTGGCAGAATTCTGCTCCGCCCGCCTGCCATAACGGTTTTAGGGTCTGTTTTGCCACTGGACCATAGCAGGATCATTTATGGTCGCTGGGGATTCCGGGAGTCAAAGAGAGTCATTTTCAAACAGCCCTTCCCCGGTTTCACGAAGTGTAGCGAGACATTTCAGGCTGTTTTGAATTCTTGGCTCGGAATGGGTCTCTATGGAAATAAAGCCGCTGTAACCGTCTTCGGCCAGGGCGTGGAGCTGGCCTTCAAGATCGAGGTACCCCCTTCCAGAGCCCAAGTAATGTTCCACTCCCCTGCTGTCCCTGGCGGCCCATTTGATGTGTACGTTGGCAACCTTATCCCGTATCGCTTCAAATCCGGAGGGGTAGGGCTCTTCCCCAGCTAAAAAGGCGTTGCCGGGATCCCAATTGACCTTTAGCGCCTCCCGATCCACATCCTTCACCAGTTGTGCTGTATTGGCCCCGGTATCGGCCCACCATCCGGCCTCGTTTTCCAGCAGCAGAGTGAAGCCTTCACGCCCGGCGAGCCCCGCAGTGTCTCTCAGCACTTCGACTACCTGGCGGTACTCCTCCCCGGTGTCTTGAGGGCTGCGCTTGATACCAAATATGATGATCTTATCCGTGCCGAGCTCTCGAGCCAGTTTGAAGCTTTGTACGATCAGCTCGTTGCGATGGCGTGTCATCTCTTCGGAGCGCAGCGGAAGCTTGAAAATACCCGGAGAAATGGCTGTGATCCGGATTCCGCTCTGCGCGACGACACTCTTGATGACTTCGAGGCCTGAACTGGGTAGGTGAGGTACCCGGGTCAACCAGGCGTTCCTCAATTCGAAATGTTTGATTCCCCACGAAACCCCAAGTTCAACTGCGGTCCGGAAATCGTCGCTCAGCTCGTCGGAGACGATGGAAAGCCTCATAAGCCTGTCCTCGCTACTACTCGGTGTCCCGAGCGCAGCGAAATCCTAGGTATGTATTGGTACTCTCCGGCCGGAGAAAGTAGCGGAAGGAGCAGCGGAGGTATTTGGCGTATACATGAACCGGACCGCTCCACCCGCCCCCCCGGATGATACGGGCATATCCGCTATCAGGGCCTTGCGGGTTGCGCTTCGGGCTTTTGTAGTAATAGTCCCGGGCGTACCAGTCGGAGCACCATTCCCAGACATTCCCGGTCATGTCGTAGAGACCGTATCCGTTGGGCAGGTAGCTTCCCACCGGTGTGGTGCTTTCCACATCCTGACCGTAATTGGTATACAGCGCATCGATGTCCTCCCCCCAGAAATAGGTCCTGCCGTCGATGTCACCCCGCACGGCTTTTTCCCACTCCGCTTCGCTCGGCAGGCGAGCGTTTCTCCATCTGGCGTAGGCAGCGGCTCCATACCAGGTTACCCGCACTACGGGGTGATCCTCATAACCCGGCAGCGGTGTAAAGCGTCCGCCATCCTGTACGATCCTGCTGTCCTTGAGATCCAACCAGGGTACACCGGCCTCGGTCTGGTTTCCCTGCTCGTTGAGGAAGGCGCAGAAATGAGCGTTGGTTACCTCATACGTGTCGATGTAGAAAGCATCGACATAGACCTTGTGCGCCGGCCCCTCCTGGTGGAATTCGTCGGAGCCCATGATAAACTTGCCTGCGGGGATCAACACCATCCTCGTAAGGTCTTGGGTCCAAGCCCGCTCAGCCGCTGCGGCCGATAGAATGAATACTATAACGAGCAACTGCAGTATCCGTCGGTTCATCGATCCCTTCCTTCCAAGATTTCCCTATTGACGATGTGCTTCGGTGTCCTGCCCTGGAGCACATCCAGTACTCCCTGGGCTGCTCCTGTCGCCATTCGGATGGTGCACTCTCTGGTAAGCGAAGACATGTGGGGAGAAAGCACGATGTTGTCCACTTTGAGCAGTGGGTTGTCAGGGGAGGGCGGCTCTTCTGAAAATACATCGGCCGCCGCTCCGGCAATCCATCCCTGCTCCAGCGAGCGGGCCAGGGCGTTTTCATCAACTATGCCGCCTCTGGCCATGTTGATTAAGAAGGCAGACGGTTTCATGAGCTTCAATTCCCTCTCGCCGATCAGCCCTTCCGTTTCTTCGTTGAGGGGTACGTGTATGGCAATGAAGTCTGCCCGTGCCAACAAATCCTCCAGACGTCCACTCGGCTCCGCTCCAAACTCTCTGATCTTCTCCTCTCCCAGGTAGGGATCGTAGGCCAGCACCGGCATGCCGAAGGCCGACCGGCATTTCTCGGCCACCGTAGAGCCGATCCTGCCTAAGCCCACGATTCCCACCGTCTTACCCTCCAGATCGGCTGCAGCGAATTCCTCTCGTATGGCGAAGTTTTCTGTTCGCATCGCCCGGTCGCATACAAGCGTTCGTTTGGCCAGGGCGAGCATGAAACCCAGCGTGTGTTCGGCGACGGAAACCGTGTTGGCGTGAGGAGTATTG
>JAGLQP010000348.1 GCA_023136785.1 Spirochaetales bacterium | reverse complement strand
CGAGCCTGCCGCAAGGAGCTGGCCCTGGGAGCCATGCCCGCTGAGATCTATCTGTCCCTGGAAACTCCTTCGCTGTGCGGGGTGGGTCTGTGCGGATCCTGTGAGTGTGGAGGCCGGCTGCTCTGCAAGGAGGGGACCTTTGTGAGTCTGCAGCACCTGAACAGGCATGGTTTAAGTCCCGAAAGTTTTCCAGGACCCCCGCTGGAAAACAGGCATGTTCCCTCGGAACACAGGTTAGTTGCCATCCCGGGCAGCTAAGTAACTCTACAGCTTATCCTTGTCCAAGGTCTCGGCAACCCGGAAGATCATGAGCCAGGCCCCGACCAAGCCGAAGCCGGCGATGAACAGCGGTGCGACCTGCAGGCCGAGCGCTTGAGCCACAGCCCCTATCAGCAAAGGTCCCGACATCGTACCTACATCGCCCATCAGGTGCCACATTCCAAGAAACTCTCCGGTAGAACGCCGAGGTGATAGATCAGCGCCTAGAGTCAGAACAATCCCGCTGCCCAAGCCATTGCCGATTCCGGCGATCATGCTCACCATCAATAAGCCAAGGAAACCGCCGGTAGTCGGGATCAAAGCCAGGCCGAGGGAAAGGAGGAGTATGCAGGGAACAGTCGTCCACTTTCTTCCCAACCGGTCCATGAGTACACCGGCGGGATAGAACAGGAAAAGCTCGACAGCCCTGGACAGTCCGAAGATCAGACCAATGGCTGCCACATCTAACCCAATACGTTCCCCCCAGAGCGGCAGGAGTGTCTGCCGTCCGCTACGAAGCAGCTGCAGTGTGATCACTACGAGTCCTGTGAGCAGAAATGCCCGCCAGTTGCCTTGAACCGTACGCAGAAAAGGTATTCCCGGAGCCCGGAAAGACTCACCTTTCCGTTCTATTGTCCAGGAACGGTAGTGGACCGATCCAATCAGCAGAACGATCAGGGCAGCGAAGCATAATATTGCCTGGCCGAAATAGACGACTTGCAGCCCGAAGAGCTTGCCAATATAGCCACCGACTATAGGCCCGATGACCCAGCCGGCCCGTGACGTCCCGCCTACCAGGGACATAGCCCGCCCTCGCCGGTGAGATGGCAGATTTTGTCGAAGGTGAGTCTGAATTGAGAGCACCCATAGCACATGTACAGCGCCCATCGCAACGGTTAGGAGCGCCAAAGGAACAAGTCGTCCTATAAAACCTGTAGCTACCGCCGCTATCACCGCTGCAGCTGAAGCAAGAACCAAGGCGGGCAGTTTCCCCACGCGAGAGATGATCGCGCCCGCGGGCAGATCGAAGAGCAGAGACCCAGCTCCGCGCATCGATACAATTACCCCGGTGATACCCAGTCCCGCACCGAGGGACCGGGCGAAGAGGGGAAGTACGGGTATGATCATCCCGTACCCGAACATGATCAATAAGGTGGGGATGTAGACGGGCAGAATCAGAGATCGGATATGGATCTCGACCGTGTTTCTCTCGGTTTTCATTTAGCAGGGCACCCCCGGGCAGGAGACAAAACAGCGCACAATCAGATCAGTCCCACTTTGCCGTTGAACTCCTCGATCAAGGAATCGATCTGGCCAACCTGCTTCTGGATGCTCAGCCAGTAGTCGGGCCGATACCACTGATCCATGATTTCTTCGTATGTCTTGCCCTGCTGTTCGACCCAGGTGAAGTACTTGAGATTGTGAACACGGCGTCGATCCTGGTAGGTGAGCTCCTGCAGAGAGTCCGTAGTCACTCCTTCGAGATAACGGGCGAAATCTGCCGCTGCCTCCACCTCGCCGTAGGCGCCGTGGCTGCTGTGCATCTCCTTGAGTCGGCTTCCGTACAGCTCCATCGAATCTGTGAGTACGGTAAGGACCACCTCGTCAGCTGTCAGCTCGTAGTACTTGGCGTACTTGATCGAAGAAAGCAGATTGCCGATGCCGGAAAATCCGAGCAGGTCGAGCTTTTCAACGAATTGTTGCGGAACTCCCCGCTGGATGAGGTGCTCGTGCCCCGCCTTCTCGTTGAACAGACGGGCCAGATTCACCACGGCATTGTCGTCGATGGCCATAATCATGTCCGAGTTTTTCACATTGTGAATCCACGGCACATGCTTGTCCCCGATTCCCTCAATCCTGTGGGCCCCGAAACCGTTTTCCAACAGAGTGGGACACTGGAGGGCTTCGCTGGCCGCGATTCGACTGCCCGGATAGCGTTGCTTCAGATAATCCCCGCAGCCGATTGTGCCGGCAGAACCGGTAGCAATGGCCATGCCATGGTAGCTCTGGCCCGGTTTCAACTCTCTCTGAAGCACTTCCTCCATGGCCCGGCCGGTAACCTCGTAGTGCCACAGGTAGTTGCCGAACTCATCGAACTGGTTGAAGATGACCAGGTCCTCCCCGGAATCTTTCAGCTCCCAGCATTTGTCGAATATTTCTTTGACGTTGGATTCGCTTCCCGGTGTTGGAATGACCTCTCCGGCAACCCTGGACAACCACTCGAAACGCTCCCGGCTCATCTCCTCGGGAAGGATGGCTACAGATTCACAGGAGAGCAGGGCCGAATCGTAGGCGCCGCCCCTGCAGTAGTTGCCGGTAGAGGGCCAGACCGCCTTCTGAGAGGTCGGATCGAACTGCCCGGTGATCAGTCGGGGCACCAGACATCCGAAGGCGGCTCCTACTTTGTGCGCCCCGGTCGGGAACCACTTCCCCACCAGGCCGATAATCCGGGCCGGTACTCCAGTCAGAGATTGGGGAAATTCGATGTAATTCACGAATCCAAACCCGCCGCCCTTCTGCAGAGGTTCGTTCTTCCAGGTGATGCGAAAGAGATTGCGGGAGTGTATATCCCAGAGTCCGATCCCTTGCAGCTCCTCTGTTATCTTCTCTGGAATGGCACTCGGATCCTTCATCTGGCGGAAGGTCGGAATGATGATGTTCCGTTCCCGAGCCCGGACCACGGTCCTCTCCAGCTTATCTTGAATCACCTTAAGGTCGATCATTACACGGGCCTCTCTTTCTGAAAAAGCTTATACGCTCCCGACATTGTTA
>JAGLQP010000347.1 GCA_023136785.1 Spirochaetales bacterium | reverse complement strand
TCGTATACGGTGCGAACAGTCTGTGTGTCGCTTCGCTGGGCTTCGTAGCTCTGGCTCGCTGTCTCGGCTTCCTGGATCGAGGAGACCTTTAGTTCATCCAGGAGCTGCTGCAGGCGGGACTGAGCTTGATCGTATTGGTCCGCTATCTCCTTGAACTCTCCTTTCCCGGAATAGACTTCAAGACTCCATTCCCGGTGATGCATCTCAATTTTCCCTGCGGCCTCGATCGTCAGAGGCTTATCCTTGGCAAGATGCTGTTCCGCAGGCGGTTCCATGTCTTTTCCCGTCACCAGGTCGATCGCCTTGTGGGCGCGAAAGGTCAGTGAAAGGTTTCCCGCTTTCAGAGAAGCCTTGAGTCTTTCGATTTCCGAGGCGCTGTGTTGAAGTTGTTCCAGCTGGGATCGGGACAGGGGGAGCAGTTCGCTCAACCTGGCTTCCGCCTGCTGCCACTGCTCCCTTTTAGCCCGGATTCGCTTAAAATGCTCGATCAGGCCTTGTTTCTGTTGGTATGCCTGAACTCGATCCTTTTCGGGCTCAAGAGCCTGTACCGATTGCTGCAGCTCCGGAAGCTCCTTTTCCAAGCCTTCACGGCGAAGCAGGCCTTTGGTCCAACTCTGGTAGTCGCTCTGAACGTCTTTGAGAGACAGTTCCGTGTTCTCCAGCTTGACCTCCAGTACCCTCCGCTCCTCTGCGTCTTTTGCAGCTTTTTCAATACCCTTGAGATTTCCTTCCTTCTCGGCCAGCTCCCGCGTGCAGGCCTCCAACTGTTCTGTCAATTTACCGAAAACAACCTCTGTTTCCTTCACCTCTTCATAGTGTTTCTCCGAATCTTCGAGGGTGTAGTATGCTTCGAGAACCGTACCGCGCTCCCGCGACCAACGGGTATCCGCACCCCGTTTCCTCTCAGGGCTCTGAGGTTCCAGGTCCCAGTGCTTCAGATACTGGCTGCAACGCTGATCGAGGAGCTCCCGGAATCGTCCCACGGAAATTCCGTCGGTCTCCAGCACGCTGCGATGAAGCAAGTCGGAGAGGCTGTATACCGTCTCCTTGTTCTCCTTTAGTTCCTCCATCGTGGTCGAAAGGCCCGACTGAAAAGTCAACAACACGGTGCGAAGCGTACCCGGACTGACCGGAAGAAGATCTCGGAGTCGTGCATCGACAGCCTCTTCCTCTGTAATTCTAGCACCGTCGGGTAAACGAAGCTCTACTGCGGAACTCGCCCCCCAGCTTTTTTCAAGGTGGTAGGGTCGGTCCTCCACCCGAAACCGTATGGAGGCCGAAACTGTGTCGCCGCCGCCGACGGGGAGCATAGGCTGGATCACGTCCTGGAAGTTCCGCTTGTTCAAGTTTACAGAGGTCAATAGTAAATGTTGCAGCGCTTTGAACAGGGTCGATTTCCCCGCCTCGTTGGGACCGAGAATCACATTCGCCCCTGGTTCGAGCTCGAGCTTCAACGAAACGAGAGCGCCGAAAGAAACGACCTGGAGAGTTTCGAGAATCAACGCTTTTGCTCCTGCAACAGGGCGTAGGCGGTCTGTAGAGCCTCGAAATCCTCCACTGCAATCAGGTTTTTCAGTAAACGATAGGGGAAAGACCCTTCAGTGAACTCCTCTTCCACGGTTTGTTCACTGATTCTTTCCAGGAGCAGACTATCGTCGATCTGGAGGAAAAATATGGGTTTTTCAGCCTCTCTGAGGACCTGACGAAGCTCGACAAGCTGCCCGCCACTAATACGGCCGCTTAGCTTCAGGCGCAGGAGGGTCCTCTCCATTTCTTCGGCCCCAAGCCTTTTTTCGATGCGCTGTACATCATCGGCACTTTCGAGGTTGTGCTCTTCTTGAACGAAGCGGTAGGTGCCCGTGGACAGGGACTCGATGCGGATCTGTCTTTTCTCATCCACTTCGATCATCCAGGCTGTTCCGCCGTGACGGCAGTCAAATCCATCTGCCTCGGGAGTTCCCGGTATCAACACCAAAGGGGACGCCGATCCGCCGGTATCGACAGCGTCCCCTCCAGATGGATGCTGCCGGTGGGTGTGCCCGATGATCCACAGGTCGACGGGGGCATCGTCGAGCTCGCCCCGTTTCATCGGGAAGTACAACCCTTGAGCATCCGGGGAAATCCCCTCGATGCTTCCATGAGCCGCACCGATGTGTAGCACATCCTCGGCTTGTACGGAATCCGAACTCGTGTTCTGTTCCCTCAGCCATGATATGGCGTTGCTCTGGCTGTGTTTGGAATCGCACGGACCGGCGTACAGATGAATATTCAGATCGTAGTGATCGAGATTGTAAACTTTAGGTTTGCTCAGAAGCAGGATACGATCTCCCGCTTCCTCGCTGAAACGGGACCACAGAGTGTTGGAGATCCCGGTATAAAAATCGTGATTTCCCGGCAGAACCGCCACCAGCTGCCCCTGGAAGCGGCTCAGCATGCCTGCGGCGCGTTTTACGTCTCGAGCAGAGACGGTCACCCTGTCGAACAGGTCACCGGCGATCAGGAACAGGGCACATCCCTGTTCATTAGCCGTTGCGATGAGCCTCTCGAGGGTGAGAAAGCGGGCCTCGGCCAGCTCTTCCTGAACGTCCGGGTAGCCGGCGAACTTCATTCCCAGATGATAATCCGCACTGGCCAGGATCTTTAGCATACCAACACCATGTTTCATTTGGTACTAACGAGAGATTTTGACTTCCTGATTCTATCAGCTCAGCAGGTATGGGAACAAGTATTACGTTTTGATCTTCGGAGATTTTTGAAAGGTGGGACAGTGTCGGCCCGTTGCTTCATAAACTGCATGGCTTGGCAGCTTCCTGCTCTTGATGCCGAACACCGAGCAGGATCGGGGAAACCGGGGATCCCAGGATACGTGGAAGTACCTGCACTGCAGGCAGTTGGGTGCTCGAGGAGGTGTCTCGGCTTCCATGGCGGAATCCATGTTCCCCGCCAGTGTATCACGTTTGAGCAGATTTGAGTCGAGGAATGAGGAGCCAATCAATATGACCCGCTCTATTGTTTACTAAATCAATAATAAT
>JAGLQP010000346.1 GCA_023136785.1 Spirochaetales bacterium | reverse complement strand
TCCGCCTTGGGACGCTACGCCCGGGAAGAGACCGCCCAGGTTCTCACCAATTCCGTTGCCATAGCCTTTACCATTCCCGAGTTCGAACAGTTGGCCCAGCAGAATACCCGGATCATCTTGAAGATGCTCAAGATCTACTCCAACATGCTGAGGCGGATTCACAAGCAAGTCCAAAACCTCATTTTCTCGGAGGAGCACATCAAACCGGAGGAAGGACTGTATCGAATCGGGGAGTACTACCTGAAAAACAAGCGTTACTCCCAGGCACTCTACGCATACAAGCGTTACCTGACCTATTACCCCTCCGGAGGCTATGCCACCGACGTCACTCAGAAGATCCAGACCTCCGAGCAGTATCTACAAAAGTACGGCCAGGGCAAAGGGCCCGCCGTGATTCCCGGGGAAGAGGCGGCATCCCAGGCGGTCCCCAAACCCAACGATAGCCGCGAATCGCAGGAGATGTCCGCGGTGGCCAAGCAGTACTACAATGCCGTCAGCCTTCTCAGCCAGCAAAAATACCAGGAGGCTCTGGTGCAGTTCCGGAAAATCGTGGCGGAGAATCAGGATGCGGAGTACACGGCCAAGAGCCAATACGAAATGGGGCGCTCTCTGTACTATTTGAAACAGCACGACGCCTCGGTCCAGGCCTTTACCTCGATGATTCAGAAATATCCGAACCATCCCGATCTTCGGGAAGCCCTATTCTACGTGGGCAAGTGTTACGAGGAAAAAGGTGATCCGGAGAAAGCCAAGGGCTTCTACAGCAAGATTCTCTCGTTGTCCGGTGATGAGGACGCTGTGAGCAGAAAAGTCAAGAAAGCCCTGCGCGATCTCGGTGGGAGTGCGGAATGAACGGTACACCCGAAGCTTTTAATCGCTTTCGTAAAACCTTTCAAGCCGGGGATATGATCTTCAGCGAGTACGAGCCGGGGGACAATTTTTATCTGATTCAGGTTGGCAGGGTACAGATCGTCAAGATCTTCGGGGATCTTGAGAAAACCATAGCCGTACTCAATCCCGGTGAGATCTTCGGGGAGATGGCCATCCTCGAGGAGGCTCCCCGATCGGCTACGGCGATTGCCATAGACCAGGTGACCGCCCTCGAGTTCAACCAGGAAAACTTCGACATCCTGATGCAGGGCAATCCACAGGTCGCCTTGACCCTTCTCAAGCTCTTTGCCATGAGGATCCACGACCAGAAGAGAAAGTTTCAGATCCTCACGCTGGACGATGTGGAGGCAAAAGTGGCGGATGTGTTTCTCATGCTCTCGGAGCACGAGCCGGTAGATACCAGCGAAGTGGAGAAGATGGAGTTCAAGACCACCGTAGACGACGTGGCGCACTGGGCCGGCATATCTCCGGAGAAGTGCCGGCAGGTGGTCAATCACTTCATAAACCAGCGCCGGATCGAACTGTATCCGGACCGCATCGTTGTCCGCAACATCAACGATTTCGCGCGATTCGTGAAATCCCGCCGCCGCCGACAGGATTAGTGGGGGGCGCCCAGGCGGGGGCCGGCCGAGCTTCCAGGCCCGGGCTCCCTTTATCCGCTACGTCATTATCGGGGTTCTGTTGGTCCTATTCACCGCCACCCGACCGAAGGGGATTATCGACGAGGAACGGCAGGTTTCCCGGTCCTGGGAGAATAAATCGAAAAAAACTGCTTGAAAAAACTGGGGGCTATGGTACAAATTAGTATCAGCACTAGGAGGTTTATCTATGGTCACGATTGTCTGCAATTCATGCGCTAAAAAGATAGAGAGTCCATCCCTGGACAGGAACTTTTTCAATGTGTTGGGCAACGACGTCTGCCGGTCGTGTTGGGACAAGATGAAGGCCAAGGCGGAATCTCTCGCCGTGGTGAAGGGTAATTACACCTTTCCGGCCTATCGAGCGGCCTTGGAAACGACCGCTCGCAAAATGTGTAAATAAGGCCTAAGGCCGGCGGAGGACTGGTACTTCCCTCAATCCCGGGGTACGCAGAACGTATTTCCCTTACACTCCTATACAGGCAAACTCCAATCTGTTCATCTGCTGGTAAGGAGGGAGCTTGGAGCCAAAGATAACGAAGCTCGTCGAAGACCCGAACGTCTACTACACGGTGTTCTGGTCTCGGTTGAAGAAGGCGGATCGATACGAAATCATCACCAAAGTGCCTTCGGTTGCCGGGATTTTCGAGCTCTACTACGAGGATAAATACAAAAAGCTGAATCTCTTCCATATCTCGAAGGCCTGGTACGGGGGTTTGCGCAATCGGCTTAGGAAAGACACCGACCCGGAGCTGGAGGAAGATGAGAAGAAGAAAAAGATCCTCGAGGACAACGATATTTTATACCGCTATACCGTAATTCCCTCCTACGCCGATATGAGTGATGTTCTCTATTTTTTTGCATCGACCTATCGGCCTCATGCTCACAAGGTCGTTTCATCGGGAAGATATGAAAGTATCTTTGTGAATGAGGTTTCGGAGGACAAGATCGTCACCGTCGATTGATTTGGGCTGATCTAGATCCTGTCTTATGAAGAAGCTCGACTGAACCGACAGATCTCGGAGGCGGAACTAGAAAAAAAGCCGGCGCCTCTGAAGTTGATGTCCTTACCGGATTTGAGCAGTTCGAGGGCTTTCTTCAGGCCGTCCTCTCCAGCCACAATAACTTATCCCGGGGGATTGGCAACCTTGCGCAGCATGTCGCGGAGGTTCACGCCGGTGATTGGTTTACACTCGTACTGAGCAGCAGCCGCGGCCGTTGGGAGCCGGTTTCTCGTCGCGGGGAACCGCAGCTCTCTTAGCCCCTGCCCCGCACCCAGCCCCTTCTCATCCACCCGGGGCGAGCTCACCTCGGCAACCTCGAACCCCTCAACCTTCGGTATCGGCCCCAGGAAAGGGAGTAGTCTCTCCTGCGCAATTTGCTTGACAAGCAATATCTACGCTGCTATCATTCACCATAACAATCTGATCAAAATTACTAACATATAAGGTATAAAAAAATCTTTGAGCGCCGGTAGTAACACGCCCTTTCTTTCTATTCGCGATGTGCACAAGCATTTTGGT
>JAGLQP010000345.1 GCA_023136785.1 Spirochaetales bacterium | reverse complement strand
GCACCGGCATATTGTGCCATTCAAACAGATCCACCCCTTCCCCCTGCAGCGCCTTGTGAACCGCCCAGCGGAAACGCTTGACGTGGATGTCGGTGATTCCCAGCTGCTCCGGGTAGAGCCGGATCTTGTACAGATGCCAGGTGTGGAGGTAGCCTTCCGGCTCTTCGGGCGGGCGCACGCCCTTGATCTTGCCCAGCTCTTGATTCAGGTACTCCACATTTTTACGCCGCAGGGCTTGAAGCTTATCGTAGCGTCTGAGAAAGGAACGGCAGACTGCATCGGCCATTTCATTGTTGCGGTAGTTGAATCCCATGATCTCAGCGTCGTACAGCCGGATCGACCCCTTGGGCACCACCTGTTCGCCGAACATGGACATCTGCCGGGCCCGTAGATAGAGCTCGTCGTCGTTGGTGGTGACGATGCCTCCCTCTCCGGCGGGCAGGTTCTTGCTGCCGTTGAGGCTGAAGCCGCCGATATCGCCCAAAAGACCGGCGCTGCGTCCCTTGTACTTGCCCCCGACAGACTGGGCGGCATCCTCGATCACCATCAGATTGTGTTTCTTGGCGATTTCGTTGATCGGATCCATATCGGCGCAGAGACCGTGAACGTGCACCGGCATCAGGGCCTTGGTACGATCGCTGATTTTCTCCTCGATCTTGTTGGGATCCATATTCATCGAGTCCGGATCGATATCCACAAACACAGGGATACCGTGATGGGCCAGAACCGCCTGGCTGGTGGCCCAGAAACTGTAGGCCGGTGTGATCACCTCGTCCCCTGCTTCCACCCCCACGGCGCAGACACAGGCGTGCAGCGCGGCGGTACCGGAATTGACCACCAGGGCATGCTTGGCCCCGATGTATTTGGCAAAATCCGCCTGTAGGCCCAGAACCTCTTCTTCCATCGGACCCCAGAGGATCCCCCGCTTGAGAACCGCCACCACCGCATCGATGTCGTCCTGGGTAATGGGCGGCCAGGATTTCTGCATGCCTTCAGGTACCGTAGCGGGTGCTCCATGAATTGCCAGTTTTGCCATTTTTCTCTCCTATCTCTGTATTTTAGATCTATATCGTACCCCTGCAGCCGGATCGCTCGGCAACAGGATGTCGGTGAAGCGTTATTACAGGGACTCGCCCTCCCAATTTTTAATCAGCCAGTTTTGCGCCTCTTCGGCGATTCGATCGATTTCCCGCCCCTGTTCTTCGGTAACGTAGCGGGGATGGTGTTCCGCCAGGATCCTGCGGGCCTCGTCGTTGGCCCGTTGGCGCATATCTTTTCCGCCGGTCTTTGCCATCCAGGCGTCCCAGCTGCTGCGGTCGGTCAGCTTCGGTTCCCAGCGTTCCTGACTGCGCACGTATTTCACCGCGTGCATGGTCTCCAGGAAACGACTGCCGTGTCCCGATTCTTTGAAGGCATCCAGCCCGATAGCCTCCCGGCTGGTGTCCATGCCCTGGAGGAAGCGATAGGTGGCACCCAGTATCTCGTTGGCAATCAGGCAGGCTTCGAAGCTGGCCAGTTTCATCATCTCCAGGTTTCCAATGGCCACGTGGATTATGTTGCAGCCGGCCAGAGCCAGGCCCATAAAGTGCTGCATCGCCTCGTAGCCCATCTGGGCATCCGGCAGCTTGGAATCGGGTGTATTGGCGCCGTAGTAGGGCAGTCCGTATTGATGAGCCAGTTGAGCGGATGCCATGTGGATCAGCGTTGCTTCCGGGGCGTTCCCGGAATAATCCAGGGAGCGCATATCCAGAATACCGGCCGATGAGGAGTAGATACAGGGGGCTCCGGGATGCTTCATCTGGGCCAGGGCGATGGCGGCCAGAACGTTGGCGTTGACCTCTACCACGCAGCCGGCGGTGGTAAAGGGCGTGGTTCCCCCGGCGGCGGCGTCCGCCTCCACATAGGCCGGGATACCGTATTCGCCGCAGGTCCACAGCTCCTCTACAAATCCATGTCGGTGCGTCAACGGGCTCAGGATACAGAGGCCCTCCACAAAGAACGGCCGACGCCGCAGTTCCTCCACACTCCCGGCGCACACCGCCGCCATCTCCAGCTCGAACTCGATGCCCCGCCGGCAACCTCCCGGCAGGGCGTAGAAGTTGCGGGTGTTGTTCTTTAGCATATGGGCGAACACCAGCATCTCATGGCCCTTCTGCTCCACGTCCTGCGGTGTGAGCAGAAAGTGAGCGATGTCCATGTTCTCCAGGGTGTCTTCCAGACGGGTGAACTCTTCCAAGGCGCTCATGGTAGATAACTTTCGCTTGCCGTCTAAGTCGATATAGTTCAGGGCGCCGGCGCCTCCCATGACATAGACATCGTCCGAATCGTCGAGCAGCACATCATATCGGGGATTCCGACCGCAGAGCCGGATCTCTCCGGGTGCCATCCGCACGTATTTCATCAAAACATCTTCGGGGATCCTGGCCACCTGTTTGTCAAAATCAACTTGGCAGCCGTTGGCGGCCATCAAATCCAGGGCTTCTTCATGGATGATCTTGATGCCCACATCGTTGAGCACCTCGATCGTGGCGGCGTGCAGATCTTTGATCTGATCCTCGGAGAGCAGCTTGTACTGCCCTCCTTTGACCGGAACGACACGCTTTTCAGTTACCACCTCTGTCTCCTCGATACAAATCCATTCAGCTCAAGTCAGCAAGGTCATACTCAGCCAACTGCAGTGGAAACCGGCCGTACTCCCGCACCAGGTTGATCACGTATTCATAGCGGTCTACCGAGATGTTGTCCGGTACCGAGTTGTCCGATTGAAAGATAAAGCCGCCCCCCTTGGCTGCGTTGAGCTTGGTAAGCACGATGCGCTTCAGCTCCTCATCATCGGCAACGGCCCATTTTTGAACGTCCATATTGCCGCAAAAAGCGATGCGGTGCCCATATTTCCGTCTCAGAGTTACCACGTCCAGCCCGGCTTTGGCTTACAGAGGATTGTAGGCTTCAACACCCATCTCGATGAAGTCCTCAAAAATGGAGCTTACATCGCCGCAGCCGTGATAGATCACCGGTAAACGCCTCTCATGGCAGAGCTCGACGATCGCCTTCAC
>JAGLQP010000344.1 GCA_023136785.1 Spirochaetales bacterium | reverse complement strand
TGGGCGATACCTGCCTGAGCTCCGGGAGCCGGAGCACCCTCACCTGCTCCGGCGGCGAGACTAGGCGCCGCAGCTGGAGGGGTGCCGGTCTCTGGTGCGGCTCCTGCAGTTATATTGAGTATCTCCTTGGCTAAAGACAGAGAGTACAACTCCACCAGCTGGGCGGGATTCTCCCCTTCGATCATCAGGGGGTACTGCAGCTTGACGACCACCTCGCCCTGGGGCAGTCGAACCTTGTCTTTTGTGGCCAGCTGAAAATCCGGCGGGGCATTCTGTATCGTTTTAGCGCTCTGGTTGCCGATCTCGGTGACAACCGGCCCGCTGATCTGGGACAGGGCTTCGGCCACGGCGGAAAGAGCAGCGTCATCAAGCTCGACTCCACTTTGACCCATCATCAAGCCGGCGACCGCCTTGGCGGTAGCAGAATCTACCAGATAGGAATGTTCCCCCTGCACCGCATCCGTAAAATCTAGCTTTACATCGACAACCTCGTCGGGGAGCTGGTCCAGTATCTCTTCTCCCATCACCAGCTCGAGAGTGGGCTTTTCCAGATTGACGTTTTTCCGCGTCAGTATGGACAAATTAGAAGCCTGAGAGGCAATGACATCCCCGAGGAGCGTTAAAAACCGTGCCTTTTCCTCCTCCGAGAGCGGCTCGCTCCCTCCCCCGAAACCGGTATCGATCTCCAAGCTCTCCGTTTCCTGCAATAGTGCGTCAATTTCATCTTGCGATAGTGATCCGTCGCTCATACCTCTTCCTCCCCACCGGTGGTTAGTTCCTCAAAATCCGCCTGGTCGATATCTTCCAACTTCTTGATCACCTGTACAGCCATCTTGTTCCCCAACACTCCGGGACGGCAGAGGAACTTCTTTCGCTCACCGATTCGCATTGTCATCGGATCGTTTACTCTGACAGAATTCAAGCGAAGGATGTCCCCGGTTCGCAGGGCCAACACGTCACGAACTTTGATTTCCATACTACCAATCTCAGCCATCATCGTGACTGTCACTGCGGCCAGACGATCCCGCAGTATGTTCAAATTTTCCGTCGTGGTTCCGCGTCGAGTCGAAGCGTACCAGTATTGGGCCGAGAGCTTCGAGATGATCGGCTCTATTGTGAGATAGGGGATGCAAAGATTCATCATTCCCTCTACCTCACCGACTTTGGTCTCCAGAGTGATCAGGATGACCATTTCCGAAGGAGGCACAATCTGGGCAAACTGAGGATTGGTCTCGATTCCACCCAGACGGGGTCGAAGATCGATCACGGTGCTCCAACTCTCCCGCAGGTTTCCCAGGATCCGGACAATGATCCCCTCCATGACGGCCTGCTCGATATCCGTGAGATCTCTGGAGAACTTGGTCCCCTCGCCCTGACCTCCAAAGAGCCTGTCGATGACCGAAAAGGTGATGGCCGGGTCGATTTCCAGAATCGCCGAGCCTTTGAGAGGATCCATATCGATTACCGCCAGGGTTGTCGGGTTGGGAATCGAACGGATGAACTCTTCGTAGGTGAGCTGATCCACGGAAGCCACATGGACATGAACCAGACTGCGAAGTTGAGCCGACATCGAGGTCGTTGTAAGCCGGGCAAAGGTTTCGTGCATGATCGAAACCGTGCGCATCTGGTCTTTGGAGAACTTGTCCGGCCGCTTGAAATCATAGATCTTGATCTTGCGCTGATCCCGCGGCTGATGGATCTCCTCCGTTGAGATCTCTCCGGCTGAGATCGCCGAAAGCAGTTGGTCTATCTCGTCCTGGGATAGTACTTCCGCCATGAAATATTAACTCCTACTGGGTCACCACAAAATCCCGGAAAACTACCTGCTCGATCTGACCTTCCTTGAGCACCCGGTTGATGCTGCTCTTCAGTTCTTCCTGAATCTGAGCGTAGCGTTCAGGCCTGAGCTGATCTCTTTTCTTGTTGCTCAAATACAGAAGAACGATGTTCTGTATTTCCCGCTTTCTGGCCGCGATTTCGATTGCCAGCTGCTGGTTGCCCGGTTCATACCCCAGGCTGATCCGTGCACTGAAAATGGCCGGCACATCATCGGAGGTGACCCCGCGTAACTCCTCCAAAGTATCGTCGTAGTTCAAAGGTTCCGGCCGAGCGCTGTATTCGGGAGATATCTCCCGGAGTTCAGAACCGACCCGGCCCCGATTTACCAGGTTGAAGGTCACGACAGTAGTGGTGACCCCCAATATGACGAAACCCAGACCTATCGCCACCCATTTGAGAATTCGTACTAGAAAGATGGGCAGGAAACCCGCTTTTCTCCCTGCTGGAGCTATCTCCTCGGATCCCGCACCTACATCCTCTAGACTCAAGCCCTCTTCGTCGGACATGAAAAGCTCCTACATACAAATTTAGAGAAATTGTCCCGGCAAATCAAACCCCTCATAGATGCCCCTCTGTAAGCAGAACAATATCCACCCGACGGTTGTACGCTCTGCCCTCCCGGGTATCGTTCGAGACCAGGGGCACGGTGTCGGCGAATCCCGCCACCTGGCACTGGCGCTCATCCACTCCGAAATCCACCAGGTAGTGGAGAACATTGACCGCACGGTCAGCGGAAAGCTCCCAGTTCGTTTCCCAGGCCCCTTCAGGATCGGTGGAGATATTGTCCGTATGTCCCTCGATGCGGAACTTACGCCGTATGAGATCCGGGGAGCTCATCAGGGTTGCCACTTTCTGCAACATTTGTCTGGATTCCTCGATATTGATTTCAGCACTGGCCGGTTCAAAAAAAGAATCCGCGGCCAGGGAAATGATCAATCCCCGCTCGTCCTCTTTGATGCGCACCTTCTTGGTCTTGAGTTCCGGTTGGAACTGGGAAATCGCGGTTCTCCGAGCCTTGTCCAGGGCCTTTCCCGCCTCCCGCGAAGGCAGGCGCATGATCGTGTGTCCCAGCTCGGCCAGCTTGCCGACCTGGAGGGTGTTTCCACCCCGAAGAGAACCCAGACCTTGAAAGGCCGCCAGAATCATCCGCAGCTCCGCCCCATCGATCTCCGCGGTGGTGAACATCAAAATGAAGAACGTCAGTAGGAGAGTCGTCATGTCCCCGTAG
>JAGLQP010000343.1 GCA_023136785.1 Spirochaetales bacterium | reverse complement strand
GTGAATGTTATCGAGGGTAAAATCGTGGAGAGATACTTGATAGGGCATACCTGCACTCTCTACGTCGATGCAGCGGGATTGCACTGGCACATCGAATATCCCGCCGATTCCTATACCGATCTGGAGCTCGATGAGGGAGGGCTGGTCAGAATGTCTGTTCGTCCCGCTGCCGTCGCTTTGCTCAAACCGCAGGATATGGGAGAGATCGGAGGAGGAAGGAAATGAGTGCAGTCTCGGGTGAAAATCGCTTGAGAAGCAGGAACATTCGCCGCACCAGGGCAAGAGTCGCGGTCCTAGACTTTCTCCGCCGAGCGGCCGGTCCCCTGTCAGCGGGGCAGGTAACCGCCGCTTCAACGCTGCGCTCCTTCCACAGGGTCACGATCTATCGAACCCTTTCCACACTTAAAAGCTGCGGTCTGGTACACGCCGTACAGGGGGTTGACGGAACCTGGCGCTACAGTGCTCACACACCGGAGCGCTCCGGTTGTCCGGGCAACCATCCCCACTTTTTTTGCCTGCACTGCGGGAGGATGTTCTGTCTGCCCGGGCAGTCTCTTCCCCGAGTGCGGGTGCCTAGCAACGCGGTCGTACAGGGCAAGCAGCTCGTCGTGTATGGAACCTGCGGAGAGTGTAGACGAGGATAGCAACGGTGCGCAGGTACAAACACGACCTTCTCGTGGTGGCCTATGCCGTGGAGTGCTACGAACGCCGATTGATCGGTGTTCTGGTGTCGATTCGTTTTTTTCTCTAAGATAGCAATTCACAAAGAAAAATCCTGCGCAAAGGAACTGCGATGAAACAACACCCAGAAGATTTCGTTAAGCAAATCACCGAGCAGGCCCGTCCGCTCGAAAAGGCCTACTACCTGGCGGAGTGGGAAGCCGCGGTAGAGGGAAGTAATGAGGCGATCGGGCGGGTGAAAGATGCCCAGGCAGCCTATATGCGTTTCTGGTCCGATCCAGAGCTGTTTGAGGCAGCCAAGCAGCTGAACAAGAGTGGGAAGGTCGTCGCTCCGCTTCTCGCCCGCCAGCTCAAGTTGATCTATCTCGCCGCAGGTCAGAACCAGCAGGACGAGGCTACCATCGAGCGGCTGACCGAGCTGGAGGGTCGAGTGCGCCAGCGATACTACAACTACAGAGCACGAGTCGACGATAGGGAACTCAGCGACAACGAAATTGATGATGTTCTCAAAGCTTCCCGAGACTCCGAGCGGGTGCGTCAGGTTTGGGAGGCCAGCAAGCAGGTGGGACGGCAGGTGGCCGAGGAGGTTCGGGAGATGGCTCGTCTGCGCAACGCCGCTGCTCGAGCGGGGGGATTCCGAGACCACTTTCATCGTTCCCTCCTTCTCGACGAGATCGATGAGCAGGAACTATTCAGCCTGTTTGCAGATCTGGAGGAGCAGTCTCAGAAACCCTTTGCCGAACTGAAAGGGGAGATCGACAGAGCCTTAAGCGCCCGCTTCGATGTTCCGGAAGAGGAGCTTCGACCCTGGCACTACGGAGACCGCTTCTTCCAGGAGGGACCTCAGCTCGGTGATGTCGATCTGGATTCTCTGGTTGCCAATCAAGAGTTGGAGAAGCTCGCCGCCGCTACCTACGAAGGCCTCGGAATGGAAGTGGGTGCGATCCTGTCCCGCTCGGATCTCTACCCCCGTTCCGGAAAGAATCAGCACGCCTTCTGTATCCACGTCGATCGGGAGGGAGATATCCGCACGCTGAACAACCTTCAAACCACCCACCGCTGGGCCGAAACCCTCCTGCATGAGCTCGGCCACAGCGTCTACGAGCAGTACCTCGACCCTAAGCTTCCCTGGTTGCTGCGGGCTCCCGCTCATACCTTTACCACCGAAGCGGTGGCGATCCTGATGGGTTCTTTGACCTTCGATCCGGAGTGGCATACTCGGGTGCTTGGAACCGAAGAGGAGAAGGCCCAGTCTCTCACCGCCGCAGCGCTTCGTAACGACCAGGCGAAGAAGTTGATCTTTACGCGCTGGTGCCTGACCATGACCCACTTTGAAAGGGTGTTTTACAGCAATCCGGAGGCGGATCTGGACATGGTCTGGTGGGATCTGGTGGAGCGCTACCAGCTTCTGCGGCGACCTACCGGACGTCAGGCTCCGGACTGGGCGGCCAAGATCCACATCGCTTTAGCGCCGGTGTACTATCACAACTATGAGCTCGGCCATCTGATGGCCTCTCAGCTGCGAAAGCGGTTAACCGAGGAAGCCGGAGGCATCGTGGGCAGACCCGCCGCCGGCCGGTGGCTGATTGAACGCGTATTTTCCCCCGGTGCCAGTCTGGACTGGCGTACCCTGGTAGAGAAGGCTACCGGAGAAGCGTTGAATCCCCAATACTTTGTTGAAAGCTTCGAGTTCTAGTCGGCCCGAAGAACAGCCTGTACACGGCAGAAGTCTGTTGGGCCACGCGCACGCCTCGGAGAACGACCGGTCGATACCCGGCACCGGCCACGTCGACTGGGACGGGCTTTTTCGCGGGCTGTCCCAGATCGGCTACAACGGGCGGATGAGGGCTCCCGCCGCCCGCAGATCCGGCAGCACCCCCGCGGCGATCCCGGCAAGAAGCGCCGCTCCGTAAGAGGCCTCTTCTTTGTGCGCCGGCACCCTCATCGGCATCCCGAACGTACGCTCGAACGCTTTCCGCAGCTCCGGGTTCAACCGAATGCCGTTTCCGGACCCGACCAGCGTGTCGATGCGCCGCCGTGCCTCGGGCGGGAGACGGTCGTAGGAGTCGAACAGCTCAGAGACGATTCCCTCCCGTAGGCCGACGATCAGATGCTCGGGGGTGAAGCATTCCGGGCTCAGGTTCGCAATGTTTCCGCGCACCGACGGGTCGGAGCGCGTGCCCTGGAAGCGCGTGTCCACCACGAGCTTGCGGGGGTCGGGGAGGGCCTCCAATCCGATCGCGTTCATCACCTCGTAGGCGGCTCCCTTCGTTCCATCGGTGAACAGTCTGACCGTTCTCTCGAAGAAGTCGTGGAGAAGAGCGTAAGCCCTTCCGCCGCACAGCCCCGCTCCCACGAAGATGTACCCTCCCCAAGGAAAAGGTCGCAG
>JAGLQP010000342.1 GCA_023136785.1 Spirochaetales bacterium | reverse complement strand
CACAACCTCGGCGATCTCCTCCTCGATCTCCTCGGCTTCGCTGGGTTCTGGAGCCAGGGCGTAGATCTCCTGTTGCCGCGGCGGCATGTACAGCTGTTTCTGCGGGATTCTGTCGGCCAGTTCCTCCAGCCGTTTCTCCTCCGGAGTTTTTTCGATCTCCTTTGGGGCGGCTGGGGCCTCTGCCTCGACAACCTCTTCTTCCTCAGCCGGCTGCTCCGCCACTTCAGGCCCGGCAGCCTGCTCACCCACCGATTCGGCGGTCTCCTCACTGTCTATCGATTCAACCTGATCGGGAGTAGGCTCTTGAGCGACCTCCACCGGCGCTTCCGGCTGCACCTGTTCCTCGGAAGTCGTCTCAGGGCCGGCCGGCAACTGCTCCTCGGCAATGCTTATGGGAGGATTCAGATCCGGATCCGCGCTGTAGGCTTCCTCCTGCAGAGATTCACTCAAGCCCTTTCCCAACGAGCTGACCACATTTGCCCGGACACGGATTACCTCCGAGCCTGTCAGCCCGATCTGTGTTCCCGCTTCTTCGGAGAGGAGTAGAAATATGCTTCCCGCTCCCGGGATACGCTGGGCTACGGTAACTTGAACGCTTTGCCCCGATTGGGGGTTTCGGACAAGAATCGGGGTGTTTTCCGGAAAGGCGTTCGACGCGGCGAACAGACCGGGAGCGCTGAACTCTCCTCTGCGGGCGATCGCCGCGTTTCCCTGCCAGTTCTGCTGGGCGAATGCGGCAGCAGCGCAGAGGCACAGCGCAAGGAGAACAACGAATAGCTTTTCCGTAGGTGCAGTAAATACTCTCATAGTAAGAGATATCCCCCCTTCTCTTACATCGGCTGAATCAAGTCCCGAATGAACATTATAGCAGGAAAAAGAGAAAAGAGAAATCAGCGGGCCTGGGGGAAGAGTTTCAACAGCTCGATGCCCTGTGCGGCTACGTCTTGGCCAACCGAGAAGAGAAACTGCCAATAGGTGAATTGCTGTTTCTCCGGGCTCCTGTTGTCGAGAACCATCTCCCCCTCTGCGAGGATGCCGGCAGCCTCGACACCGAGAAGATAGTAGTGCACGGAGGTATCAATCTTCAACTCCGGTTCGAGACCGAGGTTCCTCCTTTTTGTAATGGACCGGACTTCGGCGGCGAGTATATACTGAGCCAGTCCCTGCCGGGCGATGTCGAGAGGTTCCTGAAACTCCTTTGCCTCCCAATCCACCGAGGGTGCGTACAGCCCGGTATCAAAGCTCACGAATCCCAGGTCAAACATGGCTGCGATCATGCCTTCCTGGCCGGCAAAGGGGCGTGACAACTCTTCGCCGTCACGGATTTCTTTCACCACGATCAGAAAGGTTTGGCCGAAACTCAGGATCGAACATAGAAGAAAGAAAAGCAGCACCAGGGCATTGATGCGTCTCATAGAAGGCTCCCAAAAGTGAGTTTTTCCCATTATCGGTCGAAACAGCGGCTCCCTGTTAGGGATTTCCTATGGAAAATCAAAAATCAGCCGGCTCTCTTTCCCTGTATCTTGATGCCAATTTGCTGACATGGTACCGTTGTCCATGCCCAAAATGACTTTTTTCGTCCTCCAGGTGCGGACGGGCAAAGAACCGCAGTTTCTCAAGCATGCCGGCAATCTTCTCGAGGCTCCGGGAGAACAGCTGCACTGGCCGCGGAGAAATCTGCGGATCCGGCGTCAGGGTGTGTCGCGGAACTCGGTGGCTTCGATCTTTCCCGGTTATCTTTTCCTGCAGGCTGAAACTGTTGCCCCGCAGCTGTACTGGAAGCTGAAGCGTATACCCGGTTTCATACGCTTTCTCAAGGACAATCAGCATATCGAGCCCCTGAATCTGCGGGACCGGGCAATGCTTGTCCACTTTCTCTCCTATGGTGATATCGTTCAACGGTCGAAGGTGTACTTCGATCAGGACAAGCGCATCCGGGTCGTCTCCGGACCCTTGAAAGGAATAGAGGGCCGGATCGTGAAGGTGGATCGACGGAAAGGACGGGCTCGGGTTCGTCTGGAGCTGTACGAAGACTCCTTCCTGATTGATTTCGGTTTTGATGCAATGGAGCATGCCCTGGAAAACTCTGGCGGCCAGGATCGCCATTAGTTTTAATTTCCCTCCTCAACTCCCTCAATTGAACTCCGAAAATTAAGAGTAGATATGACCCAACGCAGATCCAAAAACAGGATCTATATCATCGGGGGAGGGATCACAGGAATCTCCCTGGCCCGAGAGATCCAGGCAAAAGGAATCTTCGGAAAAGTCGTCGCCTTCCTGGACGACGATCCGGATAAGATCGGATCGTGTATTCATTCGATTCCCGTGCTTGGACCGATTCAGGAAGTGGTGGAGCTGCTCAAAACTACCCCGGCGGACGAAGCGATCATTGCTATTCCCGGGGCCACCCAGGATCAGCTGAGGAAAATCTACAGGATCTTAGATCAGGCTGGATTCGTTCGCATACGTATCGTTCCTCGGATCTCTCAAATTCTCGAGGGGGGACCTCATCTCATCCAGGCTCGACAGATCGATCCGGAAGATCTCCTGACCAGAGATCCGATCCAGGTCAATCTGAAGAAGAGCCTCGCCTACTTGCGGGGCAAACGGGTCTTGGTAACCGGAGCGGGCGGCAGTATCGGCGGTGAGCTGTGCCGGCAGCTTCTCTCCGGCGGGGCAGAGCGGCTGTACCTGTTCGGACATGGGGAGAACAGCATCTACGAGATCGAAAGGGAGCTGCGGCTCCTTCAGGAGGAGGGGGTTGGAGAGAGAGCAACGATCGTTCCGATTCTCGGGGAACTTCAGGACCGGGACTACATGCACTACATCGTAGAACGAACCCGGGCGGATGTCGTTTTTCATGCGGCGGCGTATAAACACGTACCTCTTCTGGAAGCCAATCAGGTGGAAGCGGTAAAAAACAACGTGTTCGGGACAAAGAATATAGTCGATGCCTCTCTGGCAGCCGGGGCCGAACGTTTCGTCCTGGTTTCTACGGACAAGGCCGTCGATCCGAACAGCGTGTACGGAGCCTCCAAGCTGATCGCCGAAGAGCTGGTGCTGCGGCAGGGCA
>JAGLQP010000341.1 GCA_023136785.1 Spirochaetales bacterium | reverse complement strand
CAGGGAAAGGGAACCGGAGCGTGGCCGGCAAAGCCGAGGGTTCGCAGGCCTTTCTGCAGAGCCGCCTCAACGTACTCCTCCAGCTCTCCGTGGCCGTCGTCGAAGCGGGAGTGACAGTGATAGTTGACTGGAATATTGTGGGGCATGCCGTGATTCTAACGGAGCGGGGAGGTAATGAACAGATCTCGTGGTTCAATACGACCCAATGGGCATAATGACCCATTTTGTTTTCAGAGCACGGCCAGTATTGTGGTTGCGTGTAAATTCTTAAGTAAAACTTCAGATTTTGCCACTTCTCCAATGTATTGAGGACAAGGTTGAAAACCCTGTCCCCTGCATCTTGACATCTCGCTGAATTTGACATAGATTTATTTTTACGTAACACGTTAAGTTTACCATTCAGGATGGAGAAGAACAGACGATGTTGAGCCCGACAATGGAAAATCTCAAGGTTCGTCGAACCCTGTACCGGATCGGGGAACTGGCCAAGAGAGCGGGGGTGACCACTCGAACCATCCGCTACTACGAGGAGTTGGGGATTCTCTCTTCCCCCCAACGGCCTCAGGCCAGGCATCGACGCTATTCGGAGAAGGACCTTCTGCACCTCGAGCGGGTCCAACAGCTTAAAAGTTACGGACTGACCCTGGGGGGGATTCGGGAGATCTTCGAACTATCCCGGGAGGATCCGTCGGGGGAGAAGAGCCGTCTCCGCCTTCTGATCCGCTACCAGGAGAAGTGGCGGGAAGCGATCAAGAGCAAGGAGAGGATTGAAGCCTATATCAGCGATCTGGAATGGCACATCGACCAGCTCGAGCGCGTAGGTAACTTCCAGGCCTGTCCAGGGGAGGAGTGCAGAAGCTGTCGCTACACGGCGATCTGCAAGTTCTACAACGACAGGCATAGCGAGGAGTGAATATGAAAGCGGGGGTACTTACAGCACCGCAGCGGATCGAAATCCAGGATGTCGACAAACCAAAAATCGGTGGCAGGGATGTTCTGGTCAGGCTCAAGTACTGCGGAATCTGCACCCTGGAACAGAGAATGTACAGCGGCCGGATGAAGTTCCGCTATCCGGTCATTCCCGGTCACGAGGCCTCCGGAGTGGTCGAGGAGATCGGTGAGGAGGTGAAAATCCTGCGGGACGATCTGAAGCCGGGAACGACCGTTGCCCTTGACCTGGTGAGCCGCTGCGGAGAGTGCTACTACTGCCGCACCGGCGCATCTAACCTCTGTCTGAACCGCTTCAAGGATGGAAAGAGTATTCTCGGCGGTTTCGGTGAGTATCGAGCCGTGTCCTCCAAGCAGGTTTTTCCCGTTTCCGAAGAGCTGCCCCTGGCGGAGGCTGCCTTTGCCGAGCCCGTAGCCTGCTGCATTCGCTCGCTGAAAAAGATCGAGCTGTCCCTGGCCGAAGATCTGCTGATCGTCGGGGCCGGGCCGATGGGCATGATGCATCTGATGGTGGGTCAGTGCATGGGCGCCCGGATCTTCGTCTCCGATCCGGACAAGGAGAGGCTGAGAGCCGCTTCGGAAGCGGGGGCCTACCTGACGATCGATCCCGCTCGGGAAGATTTGCCGGCGCTGCTTCGGGCCCACACCGAGGGAAGGGGGGTGGATGCCTGCGTGGTGACCTCTCCTGCAGCGACTGCTTTGCAGTCGGCCTTCGCCGGAACCGCGGCGGGCGGCAGGATCAATATCTATACCTCCTACAACGAGAAAGTGCCCCTGCCTACCGATGCCAATACCATTCACAAAGCGGAAATCCTGGTAACCGGAAGCGAAGGCCGGACAGAGGAAGATTTTCTGCAGGCCGTGCGCCTGCTGGTTCTCGGGAAAGTCGAGGCACGTTCCTTGATCAGCCAGAGGGTCCCCTTTTCCGGCCTGGAAGCAGGAATCAAAGCGGCGATGACGGCGAAGACCTACCGGGTCCTGCTCGACCACGAAGCGGAGTAGTCGGAGCACGGCAAGTGATTCTGGCCTTTGATATCGGCACCTCCGTGCTGAAAGGTGGTGTGATCGATTTTGACGGCGTCCTGCGATCCCGGGCGGAGGCACCGGTCTATCTCGCCGATCGGGGGGATCCCCTGGTGCACGAGGCGGATGCCAACAACTGGGTCTCCGCCCTGGCCCTGGTCGCCGCCCAGCTCCAGATCCCCAAAGCTGGAAGCGGTGAAATCGCCGCGGTTGTGGTCAGCGGCAACGGTCCGACTCTGGTGCCGGTCGGTTCGAAGGGCGAACCCCTGGACTTCGCCATGACCTGGATGGATCGCCGGGGAGTCGCAGAGGCCAGGATGATCGCCGAGGTCACCGGGCATTACGTTGATCCCACCTTCTATCTGCCAAAGGCTCTCTGGATCTACAAGAACAAGCCCGAAGTGTATCGGCGAACCCGCCACTTCTGTACCTGCCCGGAGTTCATCGATCTGTATCTGACTGGAAAGGCCTATACGGTTCTGCCCTCAGAGCAGTTCACCCCTTACATCTGGACCGTCGGGACTATAGAGGCACTCGGTATGGATCCGTCTAAGTTTCCGCCGTTTATCCGGCCGGGAGAGTTAGTCGGTGAGGTTCGTCTGGAGGCGGAAGAACTTCTCGGTATTCCTGCCGGGACACCTGTATTCGCCGGGGGCCCGGATTTCGTTATGACCCTGCTCGGAACCGCGACAGTACGGCCCGGCAGAGCCTGCGACCGGGCCGGGACCTCCGAGGGAATCAACCTCTGCTCCGAAGAACCGATCAAGGACGAACGGCTTCTCTGCCTGCCCCACATAGTCGAAGGGTATACTAACATCTCCGGGATCATCTCCACCTCGGGCAAAGCTCTTTCCTGGTTCAAATCGATCACCGGAAGGGCCGATCTGGATTACGAGAGCCTGTTCGAGGATATCTGCCAGGTGCCCCCCGGTTCCCGCTCGCTCCTGTTTCTTCCCTATCTGGCGGGGGAACGGGCTCCGCTGTGGGATCCCTTTGCCCGGGGAGCCTTTATAGGTTTGACCGTGAATCACGGCCGCAAGGAGATGACCCGCGCCGTGGTGGAGGCGGTGGGGTTTGCCGTGCGGGATGTGATCGAGGTGATGG
>JAGLQP010000340.1 GCA_023136785.1 Spirochaetales bacterium | reverse complement strand
CATCAGTACAACTCCGCAACCGCAGGTCTGGGCATTCCCGGGAGTTGTTACGGGAACAACCTGGTTGCTCGAAAGGCGGTGATCGATCAGATCGGCGGCTTTCGAAACCTGGGATACACCCTGACCGAGGATGCGGCTTTGGCAACAGCTGTGGGTAAGAACAAGTGGGGGGTCCGGGTGTCGACACGGACAGACACAATGATTGAGACCGTGGCTCAAGGCTCCTGGAGAGATTTCATCGACCAGCATTTGCGCTGGAACGGTGGCGCCTTTTATCACGAGGATTTCGCCACCCGGTTTTCCTACCGCTACATCACTCTATACCTTATCGCCAGTGTTCTGGCTGTTCCGGCGGCACTGTTCCTGCCCTTCCTGTTCGTGCTTCCCGCTGCCTCTATTGTCAGTGTGGGGTCGATGGCCTTCCTGGCGGGAATCCTCTACCGCCGGGATAAGAGCTGGTACCTCCTGAGGCTGGTACCCTACACCTGTTTTTTCCTCGTGTTCTACTCCTTTGTGACCGTCCTGAGCATCTTTCGGGTGCCTCCTCGTTGGAAGGGCAAAAGCTGGCAGGCCGCCCATCGGTAATAAACCCCTCAGAAAGATCCCGCGGTTCAAACGTTATTCCCGGGTGGCTGGGCAGTGCTGCAGCCAGCGATCGACCCTTTCGGCGAGCTGGTCGGGGTGCAGTACCTCGATATCCCGAGGTTCCTCGAGCCATTGGGTTTTCACGTATCCCCACGAAGCCAGGCAGCCGATGATCCGGGGGTCCCTGGCCCAATCTGCAGTCAGATGGTCGATCTGATCATCGATGAACAGAGCGTTCGTAAAGCCCCGCTCATCCAGGGTACGGAGGATCGTATTCTTCTTCTCCTTGGCCCCGCAGCTAAGCACCCTGTGTGGATCCAGGCGGATGTTCTTCGCCTCCAGAATTTCAACGATATAGTCCGCCCTCTTGGTAGAAAGGATGTACAGGCAGGGAGAAGCCGCCCAGCCCCGGAGGGAGTGGTAGACGTGGGGGTAAATCTTGTTCAGGTTGATCCAGTAGCGGCGGTGGTTGAAGAAAAAACCGCGGCGGGCGGTGTAGAATAACTCCTTGTATCGAGCCATTCTGTCTTCTCCCCGCTCCGCCAGCTGAGCGTCGAACTGCTCCTGCGACCGAATCGGTATCTGATTATCGATGAGCTCTTGGATGAGGATGAAGTCTTCTCCGGCACGCACAAACGGCCTGAGCTTTGAAAACTCTCGGCGCAGGGTCATGGGTACCGCGGTCTGCTGCTGTCCCAGATAGAGCTGGTAGTATCCCTGCCAAGAGCTCACCAGGCACTCCAAGAGGGAGTCACAGATGACTCCGTCAAAATCTAGAAACACCAATCCTTCCACAATCATCGCTTATCCTATATGCTGTACCCACCATGAGTTTTCCCGGTGCAAAGGCATTCCTCTCACTCGCCGCCCTGATATTGGTCCTTTCGGCCTGCACCACGACCATACGTGGCCCCGAGCTTTCACTGGAGTACTACAATCTAGGAAATGCATACTACAATTTGGCCGACTACGACAAGTCTGTTCTCTACTACCAGAAGGCGATCAGCATCGATAATGAGAATAGAAAGGCCTATTTCAACCTTGCCCTGGCATTCATCGCCGCGGGCAGGGCCGCCGAGGCGCAAGGCGTGTTGGAGGATCTGATCGTCCAGGACCCTGACAATCAGAGTCTGATGGAAGCCCTGGCCTTTGCCTACTACGTCCAAGAAGAAAATGAAAAGGCGATCGAGATATACAGGCGGGTCCTGGAGGTGTCTCCGGAGAACAACAAGGCCCGGTATAATCTCGGTATGCTGCTGTGGAAGCAGGAGGACAGGGAGGCGGCCCTCGAGGCCTTCGCTGCGATCCTGGAAAACGATCCCGAGGACCTGGAAGCTTTGTATCACCAGGGGGAACTGCTTCTTCAGCTCAACCGGCCGGCAGAGGCTGCGGAGGTTCTTGAGGCCTACCTGCAGAAGCAGCCCGACAGCGCCGATGCTTATATGCATCTGGGCGATGCCTACCGAATCCTGGAGCGCTACGACAAAGCACTGGATGCCTATGCGGAGGCTCTCATTTACGACGAAAAACGTGGGGACGCCTGGTTTTACAGCGCCGTAATACAGCTGACGAGGATCGAGGATCCTGATCGAGGATTGGCAGCCCTTACCGAGGCATTGGAGGCTGGATTTCAGGATTCAGAACAAATCGCCGAGCTTCTATCCGCCTCGGAGTTGTTGGAACGGGATAAAGTCACCGCCCTGTTTCAGCGACGAGGCTTACTCCCCGAGGCCGAAGAAACCGACCAGCAGTAGACTCTTAATCTGGGAGAATGATTCCTCCGGTGAAGTGGAGGAGTCGATGTCCCGGAGAAGCCCTTTGCCTCTGTAGTACTCGATAAGGGGTTCGGTCTGGTCTTTGTACACCCGCAGCCTGTTTTTTATTGATTCTATCGTGTCGTCGTCTCGGGTGTACAGCTCACCACCGCATTTGTCGCATTTGCCTTCAAATTTAGGAGGCATGTTTTCAACGTGATAGATCGCACCACAGGAGCGGCAAACCCGCCTACCTGAGAGTCGGCGAATCACCACTTCGTCACTGGTATTGAAGTTGATCGCCATATCGATCTTCTGAAAGGAAGCAAGGGCATCTGCCTGGGCGATTGTGCGGGGGAACCCGTCGAGTATGTACCCGTTTTGGGCGTCCGCTTGAGCAAGCCGTTCCTCGACCAGTTCAACGGTTAGGGAATCGGGAACCAGTTCTCCCTTTTCCATGATCCCTTGGACCTTCCTGCCCAGCTCGCTTCCCTGCTTCACGGCGGCGCGGAAGATGTCCCCGGTGGAAATCTGGGGGATGCCGTACTCTTTGCTCAATCGAGCCGCCAGGGTTCCTTTCCCCGCCCCTGGGGCTCCGAGGAAAATCAAATTCATGTCAACTCCTCTGCCAGTCTATTGGTTGTCGTTGTGTCGACGAAACGGCTCATCTTATACTGAATCGCGCAGTCCGGGTGGCAATATTGCTCCCCGTACGCCATGTCGGCTCGGAAGTAGCTGCCACAGTTGGTACAGG
>JAGLQP010000034.1 GCA_023136785.1 Spirochaetales bacterium | reverse complement strand
ATCCACGGCCTTTTTCACGATTCCCGCGACCTTGGAGAAGCGGGATTGAAAGATTCCGGCCAGACTGACTTTGGCCTTTTCGCAGGCCTCGATGATCTTGTCGCAGCGTTCCGGTGTAATTTCAAGAGGTTTTTCCACGATCACGTGTTTTCCCGCCCTGGCCGCGGCCAGGGAGTGCTCGAGATGAGCTCCCGAGGGGGTACAGAGGCTGACGATATCGAGTCCCGGATGGGCGAGGAACTTGTCAAAATCCGTGTACCCTGTGCAGCCGTATTTTTTTGAAAATCCTTGAGCTTTCTCTGCGCTGCGGGAACAGCAGGCCGCCAGGCTGCTCCTGCCTCCCGAGATCGCCTGGATCGCTTTGGCGTGAAAGTCTGCAATCAGTCCAAGACCGACAATCCCAAATCCGCAACTCATCCTACACCTCCTACCGCCCCATTCTACACACCCCGAAGGGTTGTGGGCTACCGTTTTTCAGGAATTTTTTGCTGAATTCTCGCGGGTCTGTCTGAACTTCAGGAAAAATGGCAGTACTGCGCTGGCGATCAACAACCCTCCGTACAGACGAAATCCGAATGCGAAGGAGAGCCGGTCCCCGAGCAGACCGAGCAGGAAGGGAACCAGACCGGAACCGACGGCGTATCCGATCGGAAACATGAAAGAAATTGTCAGGTTGTGCATCTCCCGTGGAGCGATCCGTGAGATCGCTGCGAAACCCGCCGGGAAGTAGCAGGCTGTTAGGATTGGCTGCAGGAATACCGCCGCGATAAGAAGCGGACGGGAAGCAAGACTGAGGCCGGCGGTGGCAATACCCGCGGCCAACATGACCGTAGTAATGACCCGGCGAACCCCAAATCTGTCCACCAGGTAGCCGGTGAAAAAAATAATCACCAAACTGGAAACCCGGGACAGACCGACCAGAGTGTTCACCAACTGCGGGTTCATCCCTCGTTCGGCCACCAGATAAGTCGGGGTCATGGCGAAAACACCTACCCCTGCTCCAGCCCCAAGGGCGAAGAGCGTGGTCATGATCCAGAAGGAGGACTTTGTCAATATCAGCCGGGCGTTGGCCAGGTGCGGTGGTTTGCCTCGAAAGCGTCCCCCCTTGGCGAAAATCAGAAACAGAACTCCCGCCACGGCGCCGGTGCAGGCGAGGAAAAGGAGAACGATCCGCCAGCTGAAAAAACGTAAGGTAAAGATGGCGGCGATCGGGGCGATAACAAAACTTATGTTGGGACCAATCTCGTGGAAGGCGAGGACCTTGCCCTCGTCCTTGTCATCGACCAGAGAGGTGATGGTGGGTATCCCCGAAGGGAAATACAACCCGGCGCCGATCCCCAGAAGGATCAGTCCCGCCCGGATTCCCCACAGAGACGGGCTTAACGATATGGCGAGGAGGCCGAGGATGCCCAAAAGCACGGACAGCAGGATTGTGCCTCGGTGGCCAATACCGGCAGCCACGAAACCGCTGAACAGCATCATCACGGAATAACCGAGGGTGATGAAGAGGAAGAAGGAGGCGGCCTGGGCGTGACCGATCCCGAGACTTTCCTCGATGGAGAGGAGGAGGGGAGAGAAGATGATACGGGAGGTGAACAGGAAGAAGAGAACGAAAACGAGGAGCAGGATGGTGGGAAGATTAGCCCGGATGCTCCTGTCCGGGGCTGGATGGGAGGAAAGGGTCCGGTCTGGCGATCGTTTTTTTGTCATTGCGGCCATGCCTCTCCTGCTCTGCGCCAGCCGTCGAAGAGCGTCCGCCAGTACCCCGCCATATCCCGGATCTGTTTCGGAAGGTTGATCCTCCAGGAGTTGTCGCCGCTGTCGGCTGGATCACCGACCGTGGGCTCGATGCGCAGGAAACCGCTGCCCAGGTCATCGAGGCGGGAGTGCAGCACAACTGTCGCGGTTTCAAACAGATGCGGATCCGTGATGTACAACGCAGCGGTGGCGTCCCAGGCGTGGAATCCGGGCAGGCCGTACAGTCCCTCGATCCATGAGAACCAGGGTAGGATCTTCTCTTTCAGGTATGTGGCAAAGCCCTTTCCGCCATGGGATCCGGCGGTATTTGATTGAGCTCGATTTTCGCTGATTTGATCAAGAAAGGCATCGAAGCCTTCTCGGCTCAAGCGCGCTTGAAGACACAGATTGCCGCTGATCACTGTGATTGCGCAGCGGCCGGGATCGGGAGTGCGGGGCGGTGCGTCGGCACCGGTTGACGCGGCGGGAGGGCGTCCCGCGTACAGAGCGTAGAGAGCCGCCTCGGGATCACTGGCGAAGTTCAGTTCCTTCATCTCCCGACTGTTTATCAAAAGGGGCCCGACGATTCCCCCCATGAACACGATTTCCTTCACATCATGGAAAAATCCCGGATTCAAACGGTAGGCTCCGAGCAGGTTCGTCGGTGAGCCGGTGGCCAGAATACGCACCGTACCTGGATTTTGGCGAACAGTGTCCGCCAGAAACCGAGCAGCTTCGCTGTCCCGCGGCTCGCTGCCGCGGCCGGAGGTTTCCTCGGGGCGGGGCGCACCACGGTAGGCGGGAATGTCGCTGTGCCCCAGATCGTTGAGAACGGAGAGCAGGCAGGGATGCACCTCCTCTATCGTGCTGTTGCCGAAAGTGGTGGTAATGCCGAGAATCCGTATTTGGGGCGAACCCAGCAGGTAGAGCAGTGCCAGTCCGTCGTCCACATCCCTACCGGGAAGGCCCATGGTGATATCACAGTCGTAGATTAGATAGATCATGAATCGGGCTCGAGGTGTTATTTCGACTGATCCGTGGATCCCTTTGAAGAAAGATCCTGCAGGGTTTCCCTGTATATCACTTCTTTGCGCTTCAGCATGATGTAGGGAACTTCGTAGGCCTCTGCTATGTTTTCCTTGGTGAAAATCTGTTTAGTCTGTCCCAACTCGAGTCTACCATTCTTGTGGAACATCAGCAGGTAGTCCGAGTATTTTTCTGAGATATCGAGCTCGTGGACGGAATAGTAGAGGCTTATGTCCTGTGTTCGTGAGTAGTCGACCAGGAAATCCATGATCCTGTGTTTCTGGTACTCCTCCAGGGCGAAGATCGGCTCGTCCATCATGATGATCCTCGACCCGTACAGCATACTGAAGGCAACGATTATCCGCTGCAATTCACCTTTGCTCACCTCTTGGGTCTTTTTTCCAAGGACTTTATTCAACTCGCAGACATCGACCAGGTTGGAAACCAGCCCGGGATCCTTCGCTTCATGAAAGCCGTTTTCGTGGACATATTCCAGCAGATCCCCGATCGTCTCCTCGGTTTCGAACTCCATGTTCTGATACACGAAGGAAACGTAGAGCTGCCGCTCCTGCTCCTCAAGGAGATTTCGGGTGTCGATTTCTTGAAGGTACACCGTTCCTTCTGCCGGCAGCAGCACTCCGGCGGCAAGGAGCAGCAGGGTTGATTTGCCCGTGCCGTTTTGGCCCACCAGGGTCGTAACACCTTTGGGAAGCTCGATAGATAGGTCGTTGAACACAAGCTGCTCTGTCTCGGGATAGTAGAAGGAGACCTTTTCCAGGCGGATTTCAGGGCGAAACTCAAAACTCTCACTCATTCCCGGATCCCGCGTCTAGTTCGATCATTGTATTAAGATAGTACGGCATGGGTAGGAGGTCAAACTTACAGTTCATCGTGAGGTGAGCTATGACGAATAGAAACGCGACAGCAATCTATTACGGCTGTTAGCCGCTTCGAACTCCAATCAGCGAAAACGGAAACATCGCTTCAGTTGCGGCCGGAGGCCGCGATATGAATAAGCCACCTTATTCGGACTGGTATGTCAAGATCGCGAAATTCTGGCGGTCTGCTGTCATTTTATCCTGCTGCTTGAAGTGCCCTCCGCAGCGCTTCGGCCCCTCGGTGAATACCTTCCATGATCGGCAGGTCGTACGGGCACTTTTCTTCACATTCCCCGCATTCAATGCAGTTCTCTATAGATCTTCCGGCGTCGGCGATCCAATCCTCCGATAGCCTGTCCGCCGGAAATCGTTTTACCAGGGTTTCCATGGTCATCAGAGAAACGATATGCACTTCGTGAGGGCAGGGCGAACAGTAGCCGCAGCGGCGGCAGAAGCGCGTTCCCAGTTCTCGCCGGAGTTGTTCGATTGTGCGTTTGTTCTCCTCGGAAAGGGGAGCCCCCTCCTTCCACAAGGATAGGACTTCATCGACCTCTTCGATGTGTTCGAATCCCGGATCGGTTACAACGTCGGGCACGCCGAGTAAGAAGCGAATGCAGGTAGGAGCGTCCTGCAGCGCCCCGCCGCCGAAAGGCTTCATCGCGATGAAGCCGATATCCCTTTTGCGGCAGGCCGTTACGATCTCCATGCCTTCCTCTTCCACGATGAAGTTGAAGGGGTACTGGAGAACTTCGATCTCCGGATGTTCTACTACCGCCAGGGCGGCTTCCCGTGTGTGGGCCGAGGCTCCGATGTGGCGGATCATTCCCTTGTCGCGATACTCCCGCACCACATCGAAGGTACCGTTTTTCTCCATGGTCTGCCACATCTCGGGATTCGGAACGATATGAAACTGATAGAGGTCGATATACCCCGTTTGCAGGCGTTCGAAGGAAAGCTCGATCTGTTCCCGAAGGGTTTTCGGGTCCCAGCCCGTGCCTTTGGTGAACACAAGCACATCGGAACGGGGGTATTCCCTTATCGCTTTTCCGATCCGCTCCTCCGAGGTGCCGTAGCCGTTGGCCGTGTCGATCCAGTTGAAACCTCCGTCGATGGCCCGGTGGAGAACTCTGATCGTCTGCTCTTCGCTGAGGCGCTGAATGGGGATGCCCCCAAACCCTATACGGGTAACCTGCAATCCGCTCTTTCCCAGTCGGATCGTGTTCGTATTGCTCATGACTTTGCTATCCTAACGGAAAGGGATACTTTAGCCAACGGATCGGCTATCGATCGTGAATCATAGAGGCAAAATGCAGATAAACTATATCATTATAATTTATCAACTACAAAAGCCAACATATAATATCAACATGAAGCCTATACAGATCATGATGGATGAAAAACTGCTTGATGAGCTGGATGCAGAGAAAGAAGTCCGCCGACTGGGGCGCTCCAAGTGAAGTCCTTGTCGGAATCGAGGAAGGCTTGAAACACGATTCAGAGAGGTTAGCCCTGATTAGCCCTGAAAAAATGAAAGCCGTGTGCCGTGCTCTGTCGATCGCCACCGGTGCTTGAGTTGACGGTGATCAGGATCACGCGCCGTCTTGGGAAGTGCGATCAGCGCTTGAGGGGGCTGGTCTCCCGGGCCATGGTTCCGGTTTCCAGGATCTCCTGGATCTTGTAGGTGCCGTATTTCCGGGCTTTGAGAAAGCCGTCCCAGGCGCTTTCCGCCAAACGGCCTTCCCGCCACAGGTCGAAGAGCCACTCTCCGGTGTACTCAGGATCCTCTTGAGCAATACCCGCCTGGATCTCCAGCAGCCAGCGGCGGTTGAACACCTCTTGAGCTCCGATCGACGGGGACATGATGATGGGGATACCCAGGCTGCAGTAGAAGCTCAGCTCGCTCGGTTTGGTCCACAGGATGTCCGTCGTCCGGATTGCCTGGGCAAAAGCTTGAAAGTACTCAATCTTAAGAGGGCTGTAGACGATCCGCACGTAGGGGCATCCGGGTAGAAGCTCCTCTTTTATCTGCTCGAAGTACTTTTTGACCTCTTCCCGAACGCCTGCAACCAGGTTGAGGGCGATCTCACCGGTTTTGAGCGTGTCCCGTAGGCTCTTGGCGATCTGGTACCCGAACTCCTTCTGGGCCCCGGCTCCTCCGACAGCGTAGGTAATGGTCAGTCGCCGGTTTTTCTTGAATCGGCAGTTTCCCTTTCCGAGGAAGTGCACCACGTTTCGTCCGTGCAGAGGCCAGAAGCGGTCGTTGGGATCGAGGTAGAACAAGCGTTGAGCCGTATCCGCCCGCAGCACATTCAAATTGGCGTTACCCAGGATGTCCAGAGGGAAGGGAAAACCGGTCAGGAAGATGCGTTCGTCCGGCACTCCGTAGCTTTTCAGACGCATCACCGCCCGGCCGCAGGGTGCCAGGTAGTGGATGCGGCTGCTCCTCGGGTTCTCCGCTACCCAGGCCCGGCTGATCTCGGCGTCGCAGATGATGCAGTAGATACGACTGTAGCCCGCCTTGTCCGCTGCGATGGCCGGGGCGAGGTAGGAGGTAACCAGGGGAAGGGGTTTGGTATTGATCTTTTCGATCATTCCTTTGCACAGACCCCGGTCGACGAATCGGCTGAGTAGTTTTACCTGGTAGGAGGGGGCGGACATGTCTCGAATCGGGTAGAACGGGGGGATGCTCTGCAGGGCGTCAAGTATGCCGAACAGTGGTTTGCCGATGATCGGGGCCTTGCGAACCCGGGACAGGAACTCATACATGTTGCGCATACGGTTCCAGAGTTTCTTCTCCTCCGGATCGCTGGCAGCGGAGCCGCCCACCGTGATGATTTCTCCCTCGGCAAGATAACGCAGGGGGTGGGTCGCCCGTTGATGACCCAACCCCATGTCTACAGTAGCCACCCAGGCTTTCGGCAACTCCACTACTTGTGCCACCTCTGTGCTCCTCGTAAAATGCGACGATACAACAACTCGGGAGCAACTTCTTCCCGTTGTTGCTCCCTGGCTAGCCTATCGGCAGCCGCAGGTATTGAGTACATTACAATTGTCGGTTTTGGTCCTGTCAAGGAATCAGCTCGGCGACGAAGCGGGCTGTCCGTTGGGGCAGATCGGGTTTACCCTCCTGGTTATGCATGAATTCCACGATCCGAGTCCCCACGATCACTCCGTCGGCGTAGCGACCGAGCTTTTGGGCATCCTCTCGAGTCTTCACACCGATGCCGATACAGATAGGCGTGTCGGTCAGCGATCGGATCAGGCGGATGCGCTGCTCCACCGCTTCACCTGCTTTCAGCTCCAGCCCGGTGATCCCCGCTTGAGGTACGTAGTAGAGGAATCCCGAGGTTGCGGCGATGATCCGTTTCAGGCGATCTTCGGGGGTTAGCTCCGCGGCCAGCAGAACGGTACAAACGTCCCGGTCCCGAGCCAGCTGGAAAAAAACCGGATCTGCTTCCGGAGGTAGATCGGCGATGATGAAGCCGTCTACTCCTGCAGAGTGGGCGGTCTCGATACAGCGCTCCCTTCCGTATTTGAGGAACATGTTCCAGTATCCCATGAGCAGAATCGGAAGGTCCGTCTGCTCCCGTATCGCCCCGATGCGGTCGAAGATTTCATTCAGAGTTACGCCGCGGGCCAGAGCCCGGTTGGCCGCGGCCTGGATGACCGGTCCGTCGGCGATGGGATCAGAGAAGGGGACGCCCAGCTCGACGGCACTCACCCCGACCCGTTCCAGCTCGAGGATAATGCTCAGGACTGCTTCCCATGAGGGCTCCGCAGCCATGATATAGGCGATGAAGGCTTTGTCGCCCTTACCTTTGAGTTTTTTCATACGTTGAACCAGCCGGTTCATACCCCACCTCCTGCGCCGGGACTCTCAGCGCCATCGGGACCTCGGGTCGATTCAGCCGAGTTCTGACCGTGGGATTCGAGGTAGCGGGACACCTGCCGGCAGTCCTTGTCCCCCCTTCCGGAGAGGTTCACAATGATGATCCCGTCCCTGCCCATTCGGGCTGCTTCTTTCTTGGCTTGAGCCAGGGCATGGGCGCTTTCCAGTGCCGGGAGGATTCCCTCCAACCTGGCCAGTTCCTGAAAAGCGGCCACAGCCTCTCTGTCCGTAGCGCATCCATACCTTGCCCGTCCTGAGTCTTTGAGGTGGCAGTGCTCGGGACCGACACCGGGATAATCGAGTCCAGCGGAGATCGAATGGGTCGGGTGAACCTGGCCGTCGTCGTCCTGGAGCAGGTACATGTGGCTGCCGTGGAAGACTCCCCGGGTACCCAGGGTCAGGGTGGCAGCGTGCCGGGGTGTATCGATTCCGTCTCCGGCGGCCTCCACCCCGACCAAGCCCACCTCGGGGTCATTCAGGAACTCGTGAAACAGACCGATGGCGTTGCTGCCTCCGTTTACGCAGGCGATGCACAGGTCCGGCAGACGGCCCTCCTTGGCCAGGATCTGTTGCTTCGCTTCTCGTCCGATAACCCGCTGGAAATCCCGTACAATCGTGGGATAGGGATGGGGTCCCACCGTGGAACCGAAGATATAGTAGGTGTTCCTCAAATTCGCAACCCAGTCACGAAACGCTTCGTTGATGGCGTCCTTCAGGGTGCGGCTGCCGCTTTCAACCGGTACGACCTCCGCAGCGAGAAGTCCCATGCGGAACACGTTGAGGGACTGCCGCTCCATATCCTCTTCGCCCATATACACCACACACTCCATACCGAACAGGGCTGCTACGGTGGCGGTAGCCACACCGTGCTGACCGGCTCCGGTTTCGGCGATGATCCTCACTTTTCCCATGCGTCGGGCCAAAAGGATCTGCCCGACGGTGTTGTTTATCTTGTGGGCGCCGGTATGGTTCAGATCTTCCCGCTTCAAGTAGACCTTTGCTCCGCCCCAAGCCTCGGTCAGGCGGGCGGCGAAGGTCAGCGGAGTCGGTCGGCCGTCGTACTCCTTCAGGTAGGACTCGTACTGTTCCTGAAAACCCGGGTCTCGCCGGGCGGAAGCGTATTCGGACTCCAATTGCTGCAAAGCGGGCATGATCATCTCGGGGACGTACTGTCCTCCAAAATCGCCGAAATAACCGGGTATCTGTTTTTCTGCTTGTGCTTTCATCTGCTCCTCACTGCTTCGATAAACGCTTTCATTTTTTTTCGATCCTTGATGCCGTGACGGCTCTCCAGGGCACTGGAGGCGTCCACGGCGAAGGGCCGTACCGCCGATACAGCGGCCTCTACATTGTCGGATCCCAGGCCCCCGGCCAGGAAGAATCTCTTCTCCGGGAAGGTGCTTACGAGCTCCGAGGCCAGCTGCCAGTTCGCCAGCACACCGGTACCGCCGTACTTGCCGGGAAGATAGGGTTCCAGAAGGATGTATGGTGTGTCATAGCCGCGAACCAGGTCAAAGATCCCCCGGTCCCGGATGCGCAGGGCCTTGATCACGGGCAGCTCGAACTGACTGCAGAAATCCGGGTCCTCATCCCCGTGCAGCTGCAGCATGGTTAGAGATGCCTGCCGGGCGGTTGCTCGGATGTCCTCTGCCCTTGCATTGACGAACACACCGACCCGTTCCACCGGCCGCATTCCCCCTTGTCTCTCCTGCTCGAGAGTCCGGAGGATCGCCCCGGCAGCCTCTGCAGCCACCCGGCGGGGGCTTTCCGCGAAGATACAGCCCAGATATTCGGCACCCAACTCGGCGGCCAGACGGGCATCTTCGATTCGGGTGAGACCGCAGACCTTGATCCGCACTCTATTGGAATCGTGGTTATGTCTCACAGAGCCTCCTTGAGCCGGCGCAGGGCCGCAGCCGGATCCTCAGCCCGCATGAGGTGCTCGCCCACCAAAAAACTCCGGATTCCAACCGCGGCCAGGCGGCGGATATCTTCCGGACCGTGGATCCCCGACTCGCTCACAACGGTGACGTTCGCAGGAATTTGACGGGCGAGCTGAAGGCTGTTCGATAGACTTACCTCGAAGCTGTGCAGGTCGCGGTTGTTGATTCCCACGATTCGGGCGCCGCAGGCAAGAGCCCGCTCCAATTCCCCTGTGGAATGCACCTCGACGAGTGCCTCCATGTGGAGGGTGCGGCTCAGTTCGACCAGCTCCGTCAGTTGATCCTCTTCCAGGGCGGCGACGATCAACAGGAGAGCGTCCGCTCCGGCCACTCGGGCTTCGTAGATCTGGTAGGGGTCGAAGAGAAAATCCTTGCGCAGAAGGGGAACCGCCGCCAGCTCGCGCAGCGCTTTCAGATCCGCGAGGGAGCCGCCGAAGTGATCCTCTTCGGTCAGCACCGAGTAGGCATCCGCTCCTCCGCGCTGGTAGGCCCTGTGGATCGTGGGTACGTCAAAATCCCGGCGGATCAATCCCCGGCTGGGGGATCGACGCTTGAACTCGGCGATGATCGACACAGACCCGGATCTGTGTAATACGGGGGGTTCCGACGCATTCGCGGCAGGGTCAATGCGCTTGCGGAAATCCCGC
>JAGLQP010000339.1 GCA_023136785.1 Spirochaetales bacterium | reverse complement strand
CTTCTCCTGCCCTCTGCAGCGACTTCTCGATTTTAGCCCAAGAATCCCGCAACGTCACTGTCCGATTGAAGACCAACCTGTTTTCCTTCGAATCCGGATCCACACAGAAGTATCCCTGCCGTAGAAATTGACAACGGTCTCCCGGTACGGCACCTCGAAGGGAGGATTCGAGTTTCACACCCTCGAGAACCTCGAGAGAGTTTGGGTTCAAATCGTCTTTGAAGTCTCCCCCCTCTTCCTCTTCTCCGGGGTTCTCTTTGGTGAACAACAAGTCGTAGAGGCGCACCTCCCCATCCAAAGCATGCTCAGCGGAGACCCAGTGAAGAGTACCACGCACTTTACGTCCGTCTTCGGACCAGCCTCCACGGGTTTGCGGATCGTAGGTGCAGTGGACCTCGAGGATCTCCCCAGTGCTCTCATCCTTCACAACCTGTGTGCAGGTGATGTAGTAGGCATGCTTCAACCGAACCTCCCGCCCCGGAGACAGACGGAAATATTTCTTCGGCGGATCTTCCCGAAAATCCTCCTGTTCGATGTACAGCACCCTTGAAAAGGACAACAACCGCGTCCCTGCAGCAGGATCCTCCGGGTTGTTTTCTGCCTCCACCTCTTCGACCTTACCTTCGGGGTAGTTGTCTATGATTACCTTCAGCGGCCGCAGAACCACCATGACTCTGGGAGCACGCTTGTTCAGATCTTCCCGGATGAAATACTGGAGAAGTGAGATGTCAACAGTGCTGTTGGTCTTTGAAACACCTGTTCGGTCACACAAGGCTCGAATCGCTTCCGGTGTATACCCCCGGCGCCGCAATCCTGAAAGGGTAGGCATGCGCGGGTCGTCCCAACCGGCGACGAATCCCTCCCGCACCAGCTCGAGGAGCTTGCGCTTGCTCATCATCGTGTAACTCAGGTTGAACCGGGCAAACTCAATTTGCTGGGGTGGTTCTTTAAAATCCAGTTGTGCAATGAACCAATCGTACAGCGGTCTGTTGTTCTCAAACTCGAGGGTGCAGATAGAATGGCTGATTCCCTCGATCGCATCGGACAGGGGATGGGCATAGTCGTACATCGGGTAGATACACCAGGTTGAACCGGTTCTGTGGTGAGGGGTAAACCGAATCCGGTAGATCGTCGGGTCACGCATACTGATATTGGGAGCGCTCATATCGATCTTCGCTCTCAGCACGTGCTCCCCCTCCTTGCACTTTCCGGTGCGCATACCCTCAAAGAGCTCTAAATTCTCCTCGACGGAACGATCACGGTAGGGACTGTTCTTTCCCGGCTCGGTTAGAGTTCCCCGGTATTCCCGAATCTCATCGGCGCTCAGGCTGTCTACGTAAGCTTTTCCGTCCTTTATCAAGCGAACCGCAAACTCGTAGAGCTGCTGGAAATAGTCCGAGGCGTAGTATTCCCGATCGCCCCAGTCGAATCCGAGCCAGTGCACATCTTCCTTGATCGAATCGACGTATTCCACCTCTTCTTTGGTGGGATTGGTATCATCGAAGCGCAGGTTACACAAACCTGAGAACTCCGTGGCGATGCCAAAGTTCAGGCTGATCGACTTTGCGTGCCCGATATGCAGATACCCGTTCGGTTCCGGGGGGAAACGGGTGTGGACACGTCCGCCCCTCTTGTTGCTTTTAATATCCTCAACAACGATCGCACGAATAAAATCTGGAGCCGATGCAGCATCCGATGTAGAGGCGTCCCTCTTCTTATTGTTTGAGCTATTATCAGAGTTCACCTGTCACTTCTCTTTATTTGTACACTCTGGCCGAGAGCGGAGATTCTAGCATATATTCACCGTTTATTCCAGAGACCCGCTTCGGGTCCTCGGGTGGGTGTCCGGGACCGGGGAAGAGGGGAATACCCAATTCGAGGCAGAATGGTTACAATTACCAACGATCGGGGACATCTGATGATACGGAGAATGGAAGAGCACGATCTGGTGCGGGTCAGCGCCTTAATACAAAACACCTTACTCGTTTCCAACAGCTCTGACTATGATCTGGAAATTGTTGGCAACCTGATCACCGCTTTTTCTCCCTCCCAGCTTCGAGCCATCGCGAAAAAACGCAGGATCTTTATTTGCGAGGAGAACGGGGCTGTCCTGGGAACGATCGGTTTGGAGGACAATAGGGTGTATAATTTTTTTGTTGCCCCGGACAGGCAGGGGAGCGGGGTGGGACGAGAATTGTTGGAGTTCGTTGAGAATAGGGCGAGGAAAGAGGGATGGGAGAAGCTATCCGTAGCCTCGAGTCTTACCGCTGTAGCCTTCTATAGAAAAATGGGATATGTTCGCAAGGGAGAACAGGATAATGAAACATACGGACGCACCGTGACAATGGAAAGGCGTTTATAGGTGATCAGCAGACACGATCGATGTTCTCCAGTTTTCAAAACTCCATTCCGAATAGCACGTATTCCAAGTTGAATCCAATATGTTTGTAAAAACGACGGGCATCCCGGTTGCCTCTTTCGGTCCCGACTTCGATCTCGTCCATACCGCACTCCCTGGCCGCTGCAATCCCAGCCTTGACTAGTTGAGTACCGATACCCCGACCCCGCTCGCTGCCTGAAACCACCAGCTCGTTTATAAGAGCCGTACCCCCCTCGTGCAGGAGTGTTTTGTAGAACACCAGAGATATGAGCCCGACGACCCGTGAATGCTCTACAGCTACATAGTTCCTGTACACATCGCGAAATCGAGCCATCAACTCATACGTTCTATGTACAACACGGTCCTTAACAGGACTGCCCGTACTTGTTACTTCTCCGAGTTTTCCCAATAACGATACGATCGCATCGAGATCCCCGGATCTTAGTTCTCGTACTTCGATCATCTTACCTCTTTGCTCAGTAGATCGCGTTGTTTTACTCCAGCCACTTCCGCCATTCTCGAGAGGAGGACACGTGTAGAGAAGGGTACGGAACAATACTGGTCATCTTAACCTGAAATCTGCATGAAGAACCGGATCCACGCAATTGACCTACTCAGATTCAATTATATATACTATATCGTGATCTCCGCGCTGGCGGGGTGCCGCCTGCGGCGCCCTCTCGCCACTAAAAAGGAAGATTGCGATGTCCTCTTCC
>JAGLQP010000338.1 GCA_023136785.1 Spirochaetales bacterium | reverse complement strand
CCTGGTCTGTGTACCGAAACCTCGCTGCTCCCACTGTCCGCTCAGCTACACCTGCAGGGCCTATCGGGAAGACAGGACCGATGAGTTCCCACCAAGGGAATCACCCCCAACTCTTCCTGTTCGCGAGGAGAGCCTGCTTGTTCTGCTTCCCGCCCCTCTTCCGGAAAAGATTTCGGAGGATTTGTCATCTACCCACGAACATGTCGCCCAACCTGAACTGCTCGGAGGGCTGCTTCAACAGCACGGGGTGCCCCTGCTGCTGGTCAGAAGAGCCGACAGAGGTCTCCTGGGGGGATTGTGGGAACTGCCGAACTTTCCCGATCGGGACGACGGGTTGTTCAAACTGCTTGTCCCGCTTTCTATCACGATTATGCTGGACACGGAGCAGGAGGTCAGGAACAGGTACTCCCATTTCGAGATTCGTTTTCGATCATATTTGGCCCTGTACCACAAGGAGCAGCGGCTTGACCCCTGGGTGGAACAGCGCTGGGTCCTGCCCTCGGAACTGAAGAACTATCCCAGACCCAAGGTGCACATCAAAGCTATGCGCCTCTTCGGTTTGAGCAAGGATTGATCAGGAATCGGTCGAACCGCGACCACAACATGCGGATTCCACGGCCAAAGGACTACTCCTGGGCGGGCTGAATGTTGAGAATCTCCACCAGTGCCGCCGGTTCCAGGCGAAACGGCGACCCTTTGCCCTCGTAGAAACCGTGGGAGTCGATCAGGTGGATGTGCATATCGGTAAAGATGACTTCTCGGCCGAGCTTGGTATTGCGCACCGTGATATTGGTTTTTGGAAAGATCCCGGGATCGCCGAAGGGACAGGGGAGCTTTCCCCGCACGCTGCCCACCCCCACCTCGTAATGGGGCTCTATATTGATGAACTCTCCCAAACCGCGCATCCCGGCATCCCGCAGCTCGATCAATCGCTCGGCGATTTTCTGGTGGGTCAGATCCATCCTCTTCACCGCCTCGTCGTCCTCTATCAGGATATCGATCAGCTTACGCCGATCGCTTCCCAAAAAACCATCTCGGGTAAATACACCGGGCTGCATCTTTTCCTGGATCCTGTCCATCTGCACGGTTTGTTTCATAGCACAAATCTCTCCCCTATCAGGCAAACTTGTCGTAGTAGATCAGGGCCTCCGGCAAACCCTTCTTGGTGAGCACTCCGACGCTGGCATCGATCATCCCCGGGCTTCCGCAAAGATAGGCCTCCAAATTGTCCGCGTTTTTCAAATGCCTTTCGATCACCTCGGTGATGAGCCCGGTCTCTCCTTTCCAGTTATCCTCCTTCGTAGGAGCGGAAAGGGCGGGAACGAAGCTGAAACGGGGAAGCTGTTTCTCGAGCTCCCGCATCTCCTCGACCAGGAACAGGTCCCGGGTGGTCCTGGCACCGAAGAAGTAGGTCACCTTTCTATCGATTCCCTTCTCGGCCATATCGAGGAGGATCGACTTTACCGGGGCCATGCCGGATCCCCCGGCGATGAAAACAATCCCGCTGTCCGTATCCCTCAGGTAAAACTCGCCGTAGGGACCGTTGATCGTGACCTCATCTCCCTCTTTCATGTATTCGAAAACGTAGGTCGTACAGATCCCGTTGGGGACGAGACGGATCTCCAGCTCAACGATATCCCTTCGCGACGGCTGGGAGGAGCAGGAGTAGGCGCGGTACACGCTTTCGGAGGACAGCTCGTATTCGGGGGTCTGGAACTGGATGTACTGGCCGGCTCGAAATTTGATCTCCCCAGGATCGAGGAGCTTGAGGGTCACCTCTTTGATGTCGTAGGTCAGATCGCGGACGCGTTCCACCCGTGTTCGGTACTCCTTGACGTTGAACAACTCTTCCGGGATTTGGATGGCCAGGTCCTTCTTTACCTTGATCTGGCAGGAAAGGCGGATGTTCTCCTTCTTCTCCTCTTCTGTAATCCAGGGAAGCTCGGTGGCCACGTAGTCACCGATATCCGAAACCACCTTGACTTTGCAGAACCCACAGGATCCCCGTCCTCCGCAGGCTGAGGGGATAAACAGCTTCTCCCCCATCAGAGTTCCCAGAAGGGATTTGCCCCCCTCCACGGTCATCTCCGTTTCGTTATTGATGGTGATCTTCACCTCCCCGTAGTTGCCTACGGTCAGGTCGGCAATCACCATGAGAACTGCCAGAAACGTGGCCAAACCGCACATCGCCGCAACTGCTATCAAGAACGAAATCAGCATGGAAACCCCACTCCAGCTCAGGTGATGGTGATCATTCCGGCAAAGCCCATGAAGGCCAGAGCCATGATCCCCGCGATAATCAAAGTAATACCGGCGCCGGTCAATCCGAAGGGGACCTTGGAGCGGATGTTCAGCTTGGTTCGGATCCCCGCCATGGCAATAATCGCCAGAGCCCAACCGATGCCGCTGCCCGCTCCATAGGCCAGCCCGGAAAGAAAGGTGTACTCCCGGATCACCATGAAGAGACTGGCACCGAGAATCGCACAGTTCACAGTGATCAGAGGGAGAAAAATCCCCAGTGCCGCGTAAAGTACATCGGAGGTGCGCTCGATCACCATCTCGACCAGCTGCACGAAGGCGGCGATCACGATGATGAAGGCGATGTAGCGCAGGTAGACGATGTCGAAACGTACCAGCACAAAGTAGTAGATCAGCCAATTGATCACGCTCGTACAGGTCATCACGAAAATAACCGCCATGCCCAAGCCCACCGAGGTTTTGATCTCCCTGGACACGGCCAGGAAGGAACACATTCCCAGGTAGTTGGTTAACAGGATATTGTTGGTGAAGATGGCGGCAAAGAAAACGCCGAAGGCAAACAACCCTTCCGTCATGACTTCCCTCCCGTAGATGCGGCCCGGGGTGCTCCGGCCGACGCCGATCCCTGCTCCGCCTTTTCCTTCATGAAGTTGCCCTTCACAACCCAGATGAACAGGGCCAGCATGAAGAAGGCTCCCGGGGCCATAATCATGATATTCCAGTTGGTCCACCACTCCCCGAGCACGCGGTAACCCCAGATCGAACCGGATCCGAGCAGCTCCCGCAGGAAGGCGATGATCAGCAGTACGTAACTGTACCCCAATCCGGAGGTCAAACCGTCCACTAGGGACAG
>JAGLQP010000337.1 GCA_023136785.1 Spirochaetales bacterium | reverse complement strand
AGGTGATCTCCGTGCATATCATTCCCAGACCCCATGCGAATGTAGACGGCGCGCTTCCCCTCGGTCGGGGGCCGCAGGGCTCCGGGCCGGAGCAATCCAAGAAAGCCGCCAAGAGCGCCTAGCCATGCTGTTGGCCAGAGTGACCGGAACCGTTGTTTCCACCCGCAAGGAGCAGCGGATCGAGGGGATCAAATTCCTCCTGCTGGAGAAGATCGATGCCGCCACAATGCAGGGCAAGAAGGACTACGTTGTGGCCATGGACTCCGTTGGAGCAGGAATCGACGAAGTCGTGTTCTACGCTTCCGGTTCCAGCTCCCGAATGACCGCCGTCACCGACGGTAAGCCCAGCGATGCCGCCATCATCGCCATCGTGGATTCCATCGATGTAAAGGGTGAAATGGTCTATCAGAAGGACCGGGCATGATCTTCGCCGAAGTGGTCGGCACGGTGGTGGCCACCCGCAGGGCCGATGCGATCTCCGGTGCCAAGTACCTTCTGGTGGAGCAGCGCAGTCATCGGGGCGAACCGCGGGGACGCTACCACGTGGCCCTGGACGTGGTCGATGCGGGAGTGGGGGAGCTGGTGATGATTTCCCAGGGCTCCTCCTGTCGGCAGACCGAGGTGAGCGACAGGAAGCCCGTGGATGCCCTGATCTGTGGGATCGTGGATCTGGTGGACGAACAGGGTGAGATTGTTTTTCGCAAGTAGGGAGGGGTATGAGCGATGTACGTGGATGTCATCGGCGTTCAGGAGTACTCCAGCATAGCTGTCGGATTCCTCGCACTGGACGCTATTGTCAAGGCAGCACCGGTAAATATCTTGGCTACCCGCATCGTGACTCCGGGAAAGTTCATCGTCCTGTTTACCGGGGACGTGGCGTCGGTGGAGGCTTCCCTGACCGCGGGCAAAGACAGCCGTGAGGAGGATCTGCTCGATGAGCTGTTCATCCCCAACCTGGATCGAAAGGTGATTCCTGCCATTGCGGGTCCCGTTTCGGTTCAGGAGTGGGACGCCCTGGGGATCATCGAGAGCCTTTCGGTCACCGCGGGGATTGTGGCGGCGGATCTGGCCGCCAAGGAGGCGGAAGTCCGGATCCCGGAAATTCGTCTGGCCGGCGGTATGGGGGGAAAGTCTACCATTAAGGTGATGGGCAGGCTGGAGGATGTAGAGGCTTCCCTGGCCGCCGGGGCGGGATATGTGCAAGGCAAAGGGCTGCTCTGCAGACAGGTGCTGATCCCCAGACCGCATCCGGATATCTGGGGGCATCTTCTCAAGGCAGAGCGGGAGGTGGATGAGATATGGAAATAACTGAGTCCAGTGTTCGTGATCTGGTCGAACAGGTACTGCTCAGCCTTGACGGCAAGATCCTGCGAAGCACCTCCGGGGGTATGCCTTCAGGGACCAGGTCGCAGAACGGGGTATTTCCCGACATCGACGCCGCGATCCGGGCCGCCCGGGGCGCCCACAACGAGTTGATGGGACGAACCCTCGAGACCAGGCGCAAGATGATCGCAAGCATGCGCCAGGGGGTGCTGCACAATCTGCAGCGGTTGGCCGAGCTGGCCGTGGAAGAAATCGGCATGGGCCGGCGGGAAGACAAAATACTGAAAAACAGGGTAGCCGCGGAGTTGACACCGGGGGTCGAGGATCTCAAAGCCGTCGCGTTCAGCGACGATCACGGCTTGACCCTGGTCGAACGCGCCCCCTACGGAGTGGTCGGCTCGATCACTCCGAGCACCAATCCGACCGAGACGATCATCAACAACGCGATCGGGATGATCTCCGCCGGAAACTCGGTGGTATTCAATCCTCATCCTTCGGCCAAGGCGGTGTCCGCATTCACCATCGATTTACTCAACAAAGCTGTCAGCAGCGCAGGAGGGCCGGGCAACCTGCTCTGCACCGTGTCCGAACCCACCATCGAGAGTGCCCAGAAGCTGTTCGAGCATCCCGATATCAACCTCCTCGTGGTAACCGGCGGGCCCGGTGTGGTCCGGGCTGCCATGAAGAGCACCAAGAAGGTCATCGCCGCCGGTCCCGGCAATCCGCCCTGTGTGGTCGACGAGACGGCGGATCTGATCAAGGCGGGCCGGGATATCGTCAGCGGTTCGGGTTTCGACAACAATATTATCTGTATCGACGAGAAGGAGATACTGGCGGTGGCCTCGATCGCGGACCCGCTCAAGGCGGAGCTTTCGAAAAACGGCGCCTACGAGCTCAACCGGAGCCAGATCGACGCAGTCACCCGTTTGGTCATTGCGGATCCCGGGAAACCCGGGCATGAGGGCGCAGCGAACAAAGAGTTTGTCGGCAAGAATGCCAGCCTGATCGCCCGGGCCATAGGGGTCGAGGTGCCGGAGGACACCCGTATCCTGCTTTGCGAAGTGGATGGGGAGCATCCCCTCGTCTGGACGGAACAGCTGATGCCGGTGATCCCCCTGGTCCGCTGCAAAGACGTGGATGAGGCGATCGATCTTGCCGTGGCCTGCGAGCATGGGTTCCGACACACCGCGGTGATGCACTCCCGCAATATCGAGAAGCTGTCCAGGATGGCTAAAGTGATGAACTGCTCTTTGTTCGTGAAAAACGGCTCGGCCTACAACGGGCTTGGATTCGGGGGAGCCGGGTTCACCTCCTGGACCATCGCCAGTCCGACCGGGGAGGGTTTGACCCGGGCTGCGACATTCAGCAGGGAACGCCGCTGTGCCCTGATCGATTATTTTCGGATTGTCTAGTGGGGATTTGTTATGAAGCTGGGTAGAGTCATAGGCTCGGTTATGTGCACCCAGAAGGTGGATTCCTTCGAAGGGATAAAACTGCTGCTTCTTCAACCCGTGGATGAAAATCTTCAAGGCCAGGGCGATGCCCTGATCGCCTGCGATTCCGTGCAGGCCGGCCCCGGGGATCTGGTCCTGTGGGAGGGCGGCCGTGAAGCGGCCCTTGGTCTTGAGAACTGGTACAACCCTTCGGACGCCACGGTCATGGGTATCGTGGACCAGGTATACAGGGGGCAGGAATGACCCTGGGACGGGTGATTGGAACTGTTGTGTCGACAGTCAAGCTCGACGTGCTGGTGGGCTACAAGATCCTGATGGTTCAGCCGGTCGATCCTGAGGGCAACGACGCTGGGG
>JAGLQP010000336.1 GCA_023136785.1 Spirochaetales bacterium | reverse complement strand
TTCCTTTCAATGGCAATTGAAGATTGCGATATGTCTCAATTTTTAAGGCAAAGGAAAGTCAAACACCCAGGCGATCGATTGACCCCAAATTCCGTACAATTAGTGAATAAATTCACCTGATCCTATCACGTCCGCGGCGAGTTCGACAAGCCGGCAGGGAAGAGCGCTACTTTCCTCAGGGCCTGACCGTCTCCAGCAGGCAGGCCCGTGGAACTCTGCTTGAAGATTTAGAATTTCCTGACGATTCGTTCGACACGGTGATCAGCACATTTGTTTTTTACACGGTTCCAGATCCACTAAAAGGGCTCACCATATCCGGATTTAATATCATCTTGGTAAATCATCTTTTACTTGACCTCCCTCTCCAGAATCCCCGCTTCAGTACCTTGATCTCACCGGACCGGCAGAGCGCCTCCAGTGCCTCTTCGATCTCTTCCCCCTGCCAATCCGAAAGCAATCCAAACCCATAGTACGATGCCAGGCGGCCGCGCACCACCTCGTAGCTCTGCCGGCCCCGCAGCACCTGCACTGTCTGAAGGATCGTGAAACGCCGCGGGTTCCTTTCAACAAAGTCAAGAATCTGCTCTGCACCTTCGGCTTTCCGCAGGGCCTGGACGTCGCACACATCGCAGCCGCTGCAGGAGGCAAGCTCCTGCTCCAGAAAGCCGAGCAGCTGCTCCCTGCGGCAGCGAACCGTGTCGAGGGCATAGCCCAGCATCTGAGCGTACCTCTCTGCGGCCAGGGAATGCTTAAGCACATCGGCAAAGCCGAGATCCTCTGCAGAATAGAGGAGGATCGCTTCTACGGCCTTGCCGTCTCGGCCCGCCCTGCCCGTCTCCTGCAGATAGGCTTCCGGAGAGTAGGGAATATCGAGATGGATCACGGTCCGGATATCCGGCTTGTCCAAGCCCATTCCGTAGGCGCTTGTTGCAGTCAAGATCCCCTCGCGGCTGTGTTTATACCAGGCTTCGATACGCCCCCGTTCCTTCCTGTTCAGTCCGGCGTGGTAAAAGTAGGTCTCCAGGTCCGGTAAGCGGCGGCGCAGAGTTCTGGCGGCCCATTCCGCACCGGACCGGCTCCGGCTGAAAATCAGAAGCGGGCGAGGCGAGGTTCCAATAATCTGTCTGAGAGTGCGGGCTTTGCTGAGCGTCGGGATCACGGAATAGCGTATGTTCGGCCTGTCCGGATCGGAGGCTACCGTCGTTACACTGCGACCCGGGAACACCACTTCACGAACCGTCTCAAGCACTCTTGGGCTGGCCGTGGCGGTGAAGGCGGTCAGGCAGCGTACCCTCAAGCTTGGAATGATCTCCTGCAGTTTGAGATAAGAAGGCCGGAAGCTCTGCCCCCACTCAGCCACGCAGTGCGCCTCGTCCACAACGAGATGGAAGATTTCAATATCCGGAAGCAGCTGTTTCCGGGCGACCCGAGCGAGAGACTCCGGAGTGGTAAAAAGCACATCGATTTCCCCGGAGCGGGCTCGGGCGCTCACCCGATTGCTCTCTTCGTCGCTCTGTCCCCCCCGCAGCGCCTGCGCCATCAAGCCTGCGTCCCGGCAACGCCCGAGCTGTTCGTCGAGAAGGGACAGCAGGGGTACAATCACGAGGGTGATTCCTCTGCAGATTCGGGCGGGAAGCTGGTAGCACAGGGACTTACCGGCTCCGGTTGGCAGCACAACGATTTGGTCCTTTTCCTCTATCGTGTTGGAGATGACAAAACGCTGGATCGGATACAGATAGGGAATGTGGAAGTACCGCTGAGCCGCTTCGACAATAGGATCGGGAAACCTACTCCTTTTTGAAGCTGGTTCGAAAGAAGTAATCATCCATGATTTCGACCAACTCTGGAGTGAATCCGACCTCCATGCTGATCTTCTTGCTCCCCGACCCAAGGGTGTCTACAGCGACAACCTTTCCATTGACGATAAACTGGTAAGTCTGGAAGTACAGCTTGGAAGGAAAAATATTGCCAACCGTCGGCGCCGGCAGGCGACCGGGAATTTCAAGAGCGATCTTATTGACCCCAACAGAATGCAATTTCGTCTGCAGCTTCTGGCCCCCAATCTGGGATTCTACATAGTCGTTGAAGCGCATCGTCCGGGCCGCTTGCTTGTCCATCTCGACTTCACGATCCTTGTAACTCGCGAACTGCCCCTGAAGGGTCTCGTAGGCGAGCAAAAAGTCTCCAATGATCTCTATCAAGTCGTTGGGACAGCTCTTGTACATCACTTCGAACAGGCTTACGTTGTCCCGTCCCTTCACGGGACCGAGACGGGTCAGGGTTCCGCGGATAAAGAGGTTGACCGGATTCTTATTTGTTGATTCCAGAAAGGACATGTTGACCGAAGTCAACTTGTTCTGGAACCGCTGGAAGAAACTGACCTCGTCGCGACTCAGGATGACCAGGAGGATGACCCGGTCCATGGAGAGCTGATAGGGAGCACAGATCAGCATGTAGTCTTCCAGTTTGAGCATGGTCTGGGCCTGCTGCAGTCCCGTCTTTTTCACGGCATAGGGGTTGAAGCGGATCGTTTGATCGGAGTACTTCTCTTTGTATTCCTGAACTCGTGTCGCCATACTGTAATTATTGTATTTACCTGGACAAAGAAGTCAAGCATCAGCTATTCTCGTAGCCATGACCCCTCCTACTGAACCCCTAGACGAGGGTAAGCTGTCACGGGAGCGGCTTGAAGCGCTTCTTGCCCTGACCGCCCACAGCCGTCCTGAAATCCTCGTGGGCGCCGATGTCGGCGAGGATGCGGCGGTGGTTCGGGGCGCCAAGCAGCTGATCCTCACCGCCGATCCCATTACCTTCACCGAGGAGAACATCGGCTTCTACACAGTGGCGGTGAACTGCAACGACATCGTGGCCATGGGCGGCAAGCCGATGTATCTGACTACAACTATCCTCCTGCCCCCGGGAACGGAAGAGCAGCGGTTGAGGACGATCTTTGCCGAGCTGGAAAAGGCTTCCCGACAAGCAGGGGTGTTTTGGGTCGGAGGCCATACGGAAGTCACCTCGGCGGTGAACCGAATTATCATCTCCGCCCAAGCGCTTGGTTTCCTGCGGGGGAAGCCCACCAAAACTTCGGATGCCCGTCCCGGTGAGTCGCTGGTGATGAGCAAATGGACAGCTCTGGA
>JAGLQP010000335.1 GCA_023136785.1 Spirochaetales bacterium | reverse complement strand
CGCCGGTTACCTTGTACGAGATCGGCGGTCTCTACTTCGTACGGGACGGCAATCATAGGGTCTCAGTGGCGCGGATGCAAAACGTCGAGTTCATCGATGCGGAAGTTATCAGCCTCGGATCCCGGCTGACTCTGGAGCCGGGCTTGACCGAGGAACAGCTGCGTAAAGCGGTGATCAATTTGGAGAAAGTGGAGTTTTTCAAACAGACAAGGCTAGATCAACTGCACCCGGGAGCATCCATGGAGTTCAGCGCCACCGGGCGCTACGATGAGATCATCCGCCATATCAACGGCCACAAGTACTACCTGAATTTGTCGCAGAGCAAAGAGATCTCCTTCGAAAAGGCAATGCTCTCCTGGTATGACATTGTCTATGAACCCATCGTACGCCTGATAGAATCTGAACGGTTCCTCAGATACTTTCGGGGCAGGACGGCTTCGGACCTCTACGTCTGGATCGTTCGCCATTGGGATGATCTGAAGAAGAAGTACGGACAGGCCTTTCCGCTCGAGAAGGCGGCTCAGGATTTCACAGACCGCTACGGCCAACTTGACAATCGACTGCTGCCGAGAGTGTTTCGACTCGTCAAGCGACTTGTAGCTGGAGGGAACAGAAAGAGGTAGCGGGGGTTTTCAGCGGGGTGGGCGGTTTCTTCGGAAGATCGCCCGCAGCAGAGGCAGGATGAAGTTCCAGATTCTGGCTAAAAGACCGGGTTGCCTCAATTTCTGTAAACGCAGCAATCCCTTGGCGAGTTCCTCGGCGGACAGATCCTGACGCTGAACGTTCTCTTCGATCTCGATCTCCAGCTTCTTCTGTTGCGAGGGCCTGTCAAGAATTACCGCCTCTATGGACTTCCATCCGAGCCGTTTGGCCGCCTCGAGGCGGCGAAAACCGGCGATGAGTTCGTTGTTCCTAGTGACGATAATCGGAGTCAGCTGCCCGTGTTTTTTCAGGCTCTCCATCAACCCTTTAATGTCGCCAACATCTCGGCGGATTCGGTTCTTGACGATTATCGAGTCCGAAGCAATCAGCATGGGTCTTTAGCCTGATTCGAGGTAGTGTTCGTATTCGGACCGGGTCAATAGCTCCTCGATCTCTTTGGGATCGCTCATCTCAAGGACGAACAACCAACCCTGGCCCAGCGGGTCGGAATTAATGATTGTGCAGGCCTGTTCATCGGCCAGTCCCTCATTCACCTCGAGAATGGTTCCTGAAACCGGTGCGTATATTTCGCTCGTCGATTTCAGTGAATCGATGGAGCATACAGCTTCACCCCGGCTGACCTGCCTGCCGACTTCGGGAAGTTCAACAAAACTGATGTCTCCGAGTTCCGATTGAGCAATCTCTGAGATCCCCACCTTCGCCCGGCCGTCTTGCTGTAAAACCCATTCATGGTCCTTTGAATAGAGATAATTATCCATAGAAGGCTCCTGCTGATCAGTCTAGGAGAGGATTCACCGTGTCGTCGGTCTGGAACGGCTCTTCCTCCTCGTTAAAAACAGGCTCTCCCCAGTCCGGAAGCAAGGGCTCTGTGGGGAGTAGATCGCCGAGGAAGATCGAATCCTTGATGTTATTTTTCAAATTTTCATTGCGATCGAATTGGAATTTGTGAAGGTCGCAGAAATTCCGAGGTTCCGTTCCCGTGAGAAAGATCTCTTTCACGGTTCCTTCGTCGCAGTAGTTGGTGGGCAGCAGGCCCGATTTGGCGCACACGGTGACTTCGAGCAATCCCGAGTTCGGTTTGCTGAACTCTTCGACAGGCAAACTCTCGTGGGCTGCTTTCATATATGCAGCCCAGGCTAGTCCGGCTGTGGTAGCACCTGTTTGATTCACCCCCAGGGAGTATCCTAACTCATCGAAGCCAAACCACACTGCTGTGGTGATTTGCGGTGTGAATCCTACGGTCCAGGCGTCCGACCAGTTTTGGACGGTACCGGTTTTTCCGGCGATAGGCCGATCGAATCCGTCGACGGTAGAAGCGGCCCAGCGCAGAGTTCCCGAGGTGACGGTACTCTGCAGCAGACTTACCATGATATAGGCTTCTTGAGGGGTCATGGCCTGCAGTGACCGGCCGGCGCGCATCTGTTTTGACCTCAAGGCTTTCTCCGGCTCGAGGACCAGCTTGCCATTCCGATCCTCCACGTAGCGGATCGCTACAGGTTCGATCAAGCGGCCTTGATTGGGAAAGGTGGCGAAGGCCCGAGCCATCTGCAGCGGATCGATCTTGACGATTCCCAGACCCAGAGGGTACTTCCGGGGAAAGAGCGTCTCGATCTCCGCAGGATCTGTGATACCCAGCAATGTGCTGGCCCGAGTGATGGCGGCATCAAATCCGATGATATCCAAAACCTTCAGGGAGGGTACGTTCATCGAGTGGGCCAATGCGTTCCGCAGCAGGACACGGCCTTTCCACTCTCCTTTGAAATTCAGCGGGATGTACGGGGTGTTGTCATCATTCCAGAATACCACAGGAGCATCCACGATCATTGTTGCCGGGGTTACTTTGCGTGAGCTGATCGCCGCCGAATAGTACAGAGGTTTGAATGCGGAACCCGGCTGCACCGTTGATTGAACCGCCCTGTTGAACTGATTGGTGCTTTCGAATTTGCGCCCCCCCACCATGGCCAGAATATGGCCGGTCTTGGTGTCGATGCTGATGAGAGCCCCCTCGACCCGTGTCTTTTTGGACCTGTCCGCTTCCTTTGCGTATCCGACCCTGGTGAGGTATTTCAGGTCGTCGATGCCAAATAGGGAAGCGCCGATATCGAGGATGGGATTCAACTCTTCGAGGTAGATGACCCGGGCATTGGCATTTTGCTTGCTGCCTGCAAATCGAATTCCCTCAATATTGAAGGACACCGACAGAAGATCCACCACAGGCAAGAAGGTCGCATCGGCGTAGGAAAGCCGGTTGTTGGACTGTATCCGGTGTTGGTTGTTAACGCGCCTGATCCAGCTGTCCATCACCTCGTCGGCGATTTTCTGTTTGTCCAGGTCCAAAGTGGTGTGGACGACGAGTCCCGCCTTGTACAGATCCATGGAACCGAGAAGCATCTCCTCCAACCTCTGCCGGATGTATTCGGAGAAGTAGGGCGCCTTATCCTCCCGTTCAAACCAGGCGGAGGTGATATTGCTGCGGGTGTA
>JAGLQP010000334.1 GCA_023136785.1 Spirochaetales bacterium | reverse complement strand
TGGACCAGCTTCACCTCCTCGGGATTCTTCCACCACTGCTCCCACTGGTCGGTAAGATTGGCCGTGATGGAGATATAGCCGATAGGGGCATCGAACCAGACGTAAAAAACCTTGTGCTCGAAGTTCTTTTTTGGAACCGGGATGCCCCACTTCAGATCCCTCGTGATGGCCCGTTCGTGCAGGCCGTCCCGGATCCAGGCCTGGGTCATCTGGACGGCATTCTTGGCCCAGGCGCCCTCCGTCGAGGTCTTCTCCATCCAGGCTTTCAGCTTCGGCAATATCGCCGGCAGATCGATATACAGGTGGGTGGTTTCCCGTACCACCGGAGTTCCACCGCATACCCCGCAGCGGGGTTCCACCAGGTCCGTTGGATCGAGGAGCTTGCCGCAGTTTTCGCACTGGTCTCCGCGAGCTTCCGGGTAATCGCAGTGGGGACATATCCCGCGGACGTAGCGGTCCGCCAGAAAGCGGTCGCAGGTCTCGCAGTAGGTCTGTTCGATGGTTTTTTCCTTGATATAGCCATTGCTGTCCAGACCGAGAAAGATCGACTGGGTGATCTCGGTATGCCTGGGAGTTGAGGTTCGCCCGAAGCTGTCGAAGGCGATGTTGAACCACTTGTACACGTCCGCATGCACCCGATAGTAGCGATCGCAGAGCTCCTGGGGGGTGATGCCCTCCTCCAAGGCCCGGGTTTCCGTGGCCGTGCCGTACTCGTCGGTGCCGCAGACGTACAGCGTCTCGTAGCCCCGGAGACGACAGTAGCGGGCATACACGTCCGCCGACAGAACCTGGATCAGGTTTCCCAGATGGGGAATATTGTTCACGTAGTGCATTGCCGCGGTGATGAGTATCTTCTTCATGGGTACAGCTACTATATTTTTATCGTTCCCGCAGAGTCAAGGGCTCAGGCAGATCCTACAAGACCCCCTCGATAGAGGCCCGCCAATAGGGAAGAACCTGTACTCCAGCAATTGTGGCGGTCGGCTCCATCGGTTCTTGCACTACAACCAAGCTTTCACGAACGGCTGGCAGCTCCAATCCCCTGAGTGCTCCCTCTGCTTCCCGTCGCAACGACTGGTCATTTAGCTCATAGCTCACCTGGACGGCCCTGGATCCGGAAACAAAGTCGAGATCCCAGCCGCTGCCTTTAACAAAGCCCAACCGGCTGTGACCACGCTGAAGGTCATTGAATACCCGGTTCTCCAGTAACTTGCCCCAATCCTCGTCAAATCCTCTTACCCGCAGGTACAATCCATTGTCAACCAGGTAAATTTTCTTCTGACTGCTGCTGCCACCCAGCATGTTCTCCACGAGGTAGACGAATTGAGCTTCTTCGAAGTGGCCAAGGTACTGGTAGAGCGTGTCTTTCGACACTTTGAGACCCATGCTTTTATAGTCGTTATACCATCGGTGGACGCTGATCTCCTTGGTGAAGGATTTTAGCACCCTGAGAAAAACGGATTCCACCAGGGCGGCATTCTTGATATGGTGGCGCTCGATCACATCCCTGAACAGCATGGAATCGATATACGAGCGTATTAGGTTCAGCTTCAGATCCGGTGAATCCACCAGTACCACTTCGGGAAAGCCTCCCCAAAGCAGGTATTCTTGTAGAAGATTGTGCATCTCCGCCAGTTCCCGCCGTGAGACCGGAGCTTGCACGACCTTCTCCTTGAAGCGCAGGAACTCCCGAAAGGTCAAAGGCAGAACGGTCGTAGTGAGTGTCTTTCCCCGCAGAGCCGATGCCAGATTCGCCGTGAACACCCGTGACGTGGAACCGGTAATAAAGATCTTAAGCCCCCGGTTCAGTAGGAATTTCAGTCCTTTCTCGAAGCTTACCACCTCCTGGATCTCGTCGAAAAAAAACCAGGGGGTATGGTCCGGAAACAACTCAAGGTAGGCTTGAAAGAGAAGTTCGAAGTGTTCAGCAGCAAAGTCCTGAAGTGGGATCTCCGAGAAATCCAAGAATACCGCGTTCAGTCGCTCCAGGCCAAGTTCGTTCATTACCTGGAACAGAAAGAAAGTTTTTCCTGCTCGCCGCGGTCCAACAACAGCAATGACCTTCTCCAAGCGTTTGATTTCTTTCCATTTCAGAGAGTGCTCGCGCGGAATGACCTGCCGAGAAGAGAAGATTTCCTGTCCGTCAAGGATAGCTCTTTTTAAAGTTTCCTTTTCCATAAGGAAAATATAGGCAATACTATCCTTTTATACAAGGAAAATTTTAGATTCCGTTTATCAACTCAGACGCGCTACCCGCGCAGGGCTTCCTCATACATGGCCACGATGTTCTCGGGGGGAATATCCGCTTGAAGATTGTGGATCGGGGCAAAGACGAATCCCCCTCCGGGCTGCATCACTTCGAGCCGGTGGCGCACATCCCGGCGCACCTCCTCGGGAGTACCGCGGGGAAGCACGCTCTGCACATCCGCGCCGCCGCCCCAGAACACGATGCGGCCGCCGAACTGACTCTTGAGTCTCTCCACCTCCATGTCGGCGGCCGAGGTCTGTACGGGGTTGAGGATGTCCACGCCGATCTCGATGAAATCTTCGATAAACTCGTGGACCGATCCGCAGGAGTGTAAAAACACCTTGGCCGGGCTCAGAGCGTGGGCGGTGCTGTAGATCTCTTTCAGCAGAGGCTTGATCGATGAGCGGAACAGCTCGGGGGAGATCTGCGGTCCGTTCTGAAAGCCGAAATCATCCCCGAAGCCGATGACCTGGATATACTGCCCCACCGCATCGAGGTAGAGCTTCAGGTCTGCGATGACAGCTTCGGTCAGACGTTCCAGCAGACGGCGGCTGAACTCCGGCTCGCCGGCGAGGCGCATAAAGAAGGTGTCGAAGCCGCTCAAGAATTGCGCGGTTTCGAAGATGCTGCCATTGAACCAGCCGAACAGGGCTTTGTCCGTGTTCTCGCATAGATATCGGGCTCTATTATGGAGGTAATCTAGCTCCTCGTCGCCGATACGGGCCAGGGGGAAGGTCTCCAGCTCCTCCGGGCTGATATTGGCCAGAGGAAAATGAGTGGGAACGAAGGATCCGCTCCCGGGACTCAAGACTTTGGTCAGCACCTCACCCTCGAAGAGCTTCCAGGTGCCGTCCTCTTCGATAACCGGCGAGAAATCTTCGGGAAACAGCGCCGGG
>JAGLQP010000333.1 GCA_023136785.1 Spirochaetales bacterium | reverse complement strand
GCGTTGATCAGCGCTTGTTTCCGCGGGGTCCCCGGGTCGGCTTTCCCCGAGTCCCGTGGACCATCTTACCCTCCTGCTTGAGCAACGTCCGGATCGGCTCCTTAGGCTTGCTCTCCTTTTGCTTGCGCGATTTCTCATGTTTCTTCATCATCGTATCTCCCTCTAGTCAATGGTACTGCCAGATCTAAGGCAATGGCAAATTTATATTTCTTCGTGTACAGTATTTTTGATGCTCTACGTAGTAGGCACGCCAATCGGGAATCTAGAAGATATTACCGGCCGAGCTCTCCGGGTCCTGGGAGAGGTGGATCTGGTTGCCTGCGAGGATACCCGGCAGACTCTGAAACTCCTGAATCACTACGGGCTCAAGTCTTCTCTGATTCCATTGCACACCCACAACATGAAAAAAGTCGTTCCCCGATTGCTGCTGCTTCTCGAGCAGGGGAAAAGCATCGCGATGGTCACAGACGGTGGTACTCCTGGAATCTCCGATCCCGGATCCTATTTGGTGTCCCTGGCCCGGGACAAGGGCCTGGAAATCATTCCCATTCCCGGTGCCTCCGCTTTGTCGACGCTTCTGAGCGTGAGCGGGGCCGCTACCGGGCAAGTTAGCTTTGCCGGATTTCTCTCCCCAAAGGGCGGCAGGCGAAGGAATCAGTTGAAGACCCTGCTCGAACGCGGGGATGGGGTGGTTCTCTTCGAATCTCCTCATCGAATTTTGAAGCTGTTGGCCGATTTGCAGGCGCTGGCCCCCGCCAGGGTGTGCCTGATCGGGCGGGAGATGACAAAAGTGCACGAAGAATTTTTGCAAGGTTTTCCTGGAAAGCTCTTGACGGAACTGGAGGGAAGGACGAAGATTAGAGGTGAGATTAGCCTGTTCGTTATGCCTGATAAAAAGCATCAAGTTGAACTAAAAGCATGACGATACTGATAATTGAAAGGAATACGGCTGGCGATGACGATTGAACGAATCGGACCTACGGATCCGGTGCAGAGCTTCAAAAAAACAAAGCCCGCGGACAAGCCCAAGAAGAGCCAAGGGGCGGACTCTATCAATCTCAGCGAAGAGGCCAAGAGCAAGGCCGAGGTTTATCATGCTACGGCCATGGCCAAACAGGCACCGGAGATCCGTTGGGAGCTCGTTGAGGCCGCGAAACGGAAACTGCAGGATCCCTCATATATTTCAGACAAAGTGATAAATTCGGTGGCCGATCGCCTGATGGAATATTTCGAGATTACATGACCCCGGCCCAGGGGGGCTAAAAATAAACAGACAATGGGCGGAGGGTCCAATCATGGGCCTTCCGCTTTTTTTGGTATTGCAAGGAGCGAGCCGCAAGATGCCTGACATATCCTTTTCAATCCCCACAGACGTACGCTTTGGTTTGGATGTAGTAAACAGGATAGCCGCCGTTGTCAGCCAGTACGGAGAGCGGGTGTTGTTGGTTACCGAGGCGATTCTCTACGAGGGCAAGGTAATCGACAGAATCCAGGCGTTGTTCGAAAAGAAGGGGATTCAGTACATCGTTTTCGATGAGGTTGTTCCCCACGCCACCAGCGTGGTCGTGGACGAAGGGATTAATCTGGCAAGAAGCGCCCGGGCTGAGATCGTCATCGGGCTGGGCGGGGTGCGTACTCTCTCGGTAGCCAAATGCATTGCGATGGCGGCCCCGGGAGATGTAGACATGGATGAGTATCTGGGCGGCGTTCAGCCCACGGGGGAGCCTCTGGCCTACGTAGCCATTCCTACCACCTGCCGGGATCCCTTTCTCCTGGTGGATGAGTACCTGGTCACCGACGGGCGGGATCGCAGCGCCAAAATCGGCCGCACACAGAAGCGGATCACCAAAGCAGTTATCGTGGATCCCAAGCTCACCATAACCTTGCCGCCGAAATATACGGCTACCACTTTGATGGACACCCTGCTAAGCGCCGTAGAGGGGTATCTGTCCTCGCGAAGCAGCTTTCTCTCCGACACCTTCTTTTTGCGTGCCTGCGAGCTGATCGGCAAGATCATCGGTCAGCTGGTCGACCAACCCGACGATCTCAGAGTACGGATGAACGCCTCCATGGCCGGTCTGCTCTCAGGTCTAGGTCTGACGATGAGCAAGAGCGGTGTAGGTACGGCCCTGGCCTATGCGATCAACGGAAGCTTCATGGTTCCCAAATCCTGGATCTCCTCGATCATGCTGCCCCATGTAATGGAGTTCTATTCCGGTATAGCATCGGAGAAGCTCAGCGTTGTCGCGGGTTTCCTGGGAGAGGAGGTTGACGAAGCAGCGCCTGTGGAGGGCGCCGGTCGGGCCGTCGAGGCGGTACGCCGAATCATCGGATCGTTGGGTCTGCCGACCCGGTTGCGGGATTTTGATCTCAACCTGGACGATATGGTGGACATCGCAAGCATTGCCCGCAACTTTGATATGATGAATTATCTGCCCCGCTCCATCTCAGCGGAAGACCTGTACGAGCTCGTAAAATCCTCCTACTAAGTACCAGCTTTTAAGTTCGTGATTTCGATCAAGAAACTGCATGCCCTGCCTCGCAAGACCCGATTGCGAAAGATCGTGCTGCTGCTTCAAGCTGAGGAGCTGGAGTTGGAGCCGGGTCGGGAGCCGCATCGGGAGTATCTGTGCTCATTGAGCAGAATGCTTGTGCAGGATGAAAAGTGCGGCCGGGAAGTGTGTTCAGCCGCCGAAGCTTGCGAGAATCATCTTACCGAGAACGAAACAGAGGTCACAAACTTGCGTCGGGAAGTAAACCGGTTACGCCACGCTCTTTTGCGCTACCTTGGCGCAGAACCGGCTGAATGGGATTTACTGAAGCCCGCTTCGCAAGATCTGGATCCTGCCGCTCGAACGATCCTGCCGATTGAAGTGTATCTGGAAGAGACCCGCTCTCCCTTCAACGTGGGCTCCATTTTCCGTTCTTGCGAAGCCTTCGGGGTCAGCTGCGTTCTGCTGTCCCCGAGCACGGCTTCTCCTCTGCACCCCCGGGCTGTGAAGTCGGCTCGGGGAACGACCCGTATCACGCCCTGGCGCTTTTCCGAACTGGCCGAGATAGAGCATCAGACCGGTGTATTTGCCCTGGAGTTGGGTGGCACGCCTCTGCAGGAGTTTCACTTTCCCGAGCGGGGAGTCATGCTGGTGGGT
>JAGLQP010000332.1 GCA_023136785.1 Spirochaetales bacterium | reverse complement strand
CGGCGTCTGTTGGGTGTCGAGGGCGAGGTAGGTAACAACCTGGGCTTGCCGGCCGATTTTATGGTCAAGGTGCTCAAGCAGGTCGGCAACTATGCCGAGGTTTACGATCGGCACTTAGGACCGGCGGGCATCAATATTCCCCGCGGACCGAACCTGTTGTGGTCGGACGGAGGATTGCTGTATCCGATGGCCTGGCGCTAGACCGGGATCGTTCTGTACAAATACTTAAGGCGGCCCGATATGTCTGATTTTGAGATCATATCGGGCTGCCCGTTTCTTACGTGATTAGGGGAGTATTCGGTGAGTACACCCGGTTCGGATAAGAGTAAAGTGCCTTTCTGGCGGGACATACGGGTACTGAGGGTCCTGGCCCAGATCGTTTTTCTCATGGCGGTGGTCGCAATCATACTCTGGGCGATCTCCAACTACCGTCAGCGGGGCATGATCTTCAGCTACAGCTTTCTTGATCAGGAGGCCAGCTTCGATCTGGCCGAGGGAATCGAGTTCAAACCTACCGACAGCTACGCTCGGGCTTTTCTGGTCGGGGTGATCAATACAATCAGAGTGGCGGCTATCGGTGTCGTGCTGGCAACGCTTCTCGGATTGATCACCGGAATCGCCAAGCTGTCCCGGAACTGGTTGGTCAGCAAGATCGCCACGGTCTATATCGAAATCATCCGCAACACACCGCTGCTGGTTCAACTGTTCTTCCTCTACTTCGCGGTGATCATGAAGCTGCCCAAGCTTTCCGAAGCCGTGGTCATGCCGGGACCGGCCTACCTGAGCAACCGCGGGATCGTAGTGCCGTGGCCGAGACTCGCAGAGTCCTTCAACCTCTGGTGGCCCTTCCTATTCGCCGCTGTTGCCGCTGCGGTAGTGCTGATCATCATCAGGCGGCGCAACCGGCAGCGGATCGGCCGACCCAGCATCAAGGCGGTTTGGGTGTTCGCCTGCCTGATTCTGATCCCCCTGGCCGGTTGGCTGTTGGTGCCGGGGGACCCGCTGTGGCTCGATATTCCCGAGTTGGTGAGAAAATCCGGCGGGGTTCTCAAGGTCGAAGGAGGTGTTTCCTTTTCTTCGGAGTTTACCGCCCTGCTCCTCGGACTGGTCATCTATACCGGAGCCTATATTGCCGAGGTGGTACGGGCCGGCATTCAGTCCGTAGCAAAGGGGCAAACCGAGGCGGCCAGGGCTCAGGGTTTCACCAATCGTCAGATCATGCGTCTGATAGTGCTCCCCCAGGCGCTTCGGGTGATCATACCTCCGCTGATAAGCCAGTACCTGAACCTCACCAAGAACTCGAGCCTGGCCATCGCCATTGGCTTTCTCGACCTCTACGCGGTCAGCCAGACGATGCTCAACCAATCCGGCCGGGTGGTTGAAGTCTTTTTCATGATTATGGGCAGTTATTTGGCTATGAGCCTGACCATCTCCCTGATTATGAACATTGTGAACAAACGCATGCAGATCGTGGAGAGATAGGGATGAACGATCAGACTGATGTGCAGATGCCGCCCCGGGTAGAGGTCGGGGTGTTGGGATGGTTGAAGAAAAACTTGTTCAGCCCCTGGTACAATGCCCTGCTCACCGTCATCTCCCTTGGATTCATCTTTTTTATCGGGCGAGTGATACTGCTCTGGGCGTTCCGTTCGGCTCGATGGGAGGTCGTGACCACCAACCTGAAAGTGTTCATGATCGGCCGATATCCCTCAGCGGAAGCCTGGCGCGTTTTGGCCAGTCTGGGTGTCGTTGTCTTGCTGGCGGCGCTGACCTGGGCGTTCAGGAAGGCCAAGGACAGTCCGATAAGGCGTTGGCTCGTGCTGGCCTGGATCGTATCCTTCCCGGTGATCGGGATACTGCTGAGGGGATTCGGGGAGGAGAATCCATTCATGCCCAAAGTGTCCGCGGAAGTGTGGAGCGGGCTGCTGCTCACCCTGGTCCTGGCCATTGTGGGAATTGTCGCCTCTTCCCCCTTGGGTATGCTTCTGGCGCTGGGCCGGCGCAGCAGGCTTCCGGTGGTCAAGGTTCTCTGCACGATCTATATCGAGGCAATTCGTGGTGTGCCCCTGATCAGCGTGCTGTTTATGAGCCAGCTGATGCTGCCTCTGTTTTTGCCTCCCCAGATCAGGCTGGCGACGGTCATGCGGGCGCTGACGGGGATTACTCTTTTCAGCGCCGCCTATACGGCGGAGAATATTCGCGGTGGATTGGCGGCCGTACCGAGGGGGCAGTACGAGGCAGCCCAAGCCGTCGGTTTGAATAAAGCTCTGATGATGATCCTGGTCATCCTTCCTCAGGCTCTGCGGAACGTGATACCGACGATCGTCGGGCAGTTCATCAGCCTGTTCAAAGACACCACCCTGGTGGTAATCGTCGGCTTGCTCGAGCTGTTGGGCATTGCCAAGGCCGTGACCGGGCAGCGTGAGTTTATCGGCCTTCACCAGGAGGTGTATTTCTTCGTCGCGGTCCTGTTCTTTATCTGCTGTTATCTGATGTCCTACGGAAGCCGTCGGCTGGAGAAGGCCTTAGGGGTGGGGGAGCGATAGGCGCGGGAGAACGAAGAATCTAGACAGCGAGGTACATATGCCAAGCGAAAGTTCAGAAACAGCCCAGGAGATCATACAGTGTCGAGGCGTGCACAAGTGGTTCGGGAGTTTCCACGTACTGCGGGGAGTAAACCTGACCATGCGAAAAGGTGAGGTGGTAGTGATCTGCGGACCTTCGGGCAGCGGGAAATCTACCTTTATACGCACGATCAATCGTCTTGAAGAGCACCAGAAAGGCACCATCGTTGTCGACGGCATCGAGCTGACCCATGATCTGCGCAATATTCATGCGGTGCAGCGGGAGATCGGGATGGTTTTTCAGCAGTTCAACCTGTTTCCCCACCTGAAAGTCATCGACAACGTAACCCTGGCTCCAATCTGGGTACGCCGCTGGCCGAAGGGTCGAGCCGTGAAAATTGCCGAAGACCTGCTCAAGCGGGTAGGGATCCCGGAGCAGGCTCAAAAGTATCCGGGTCAGCTTTCCGGAGGTCAGCAGCAGAGGCTGGCTATCGCCCGTGCTCTGGCCATGCAGCCCAAGATCATGCTCTTCGATGAACCTACCTCGGCACTCGATCCGGAGATGATCAAGGAAGTGCTCGACGT
>JAGLQP010000331.1 GCA_023136785.1 Spirochaetales bacterium | reverse complement strand
AGACAACGAAACGGTCCAAAACACCCTATTTGGGTAAAAAAAAAGTGAGAAAAAGGCCGATTCTATACGTAAAGGGTTGCCTTCATGTGCCACTGCAGCAAACCCCGCTTTCAGCACTTCATGGCTGCCTTGCCGCAGGCGGAGCTGACGGAAATCCTCGAAACCGGGCCCTTCCCCGTAATCACCACCTGCTTCAATTGCAGCACCGCCTACAAGTTCCCGAGGGCTGAGATCGAGGAGCTCCTCAGCCAACAAGTAGACAACTAGCCGCCGAGAGTCCCGGAAGGTCGGTTGAAAGGTTATTTCTTTCTCTTCAAAAACCGAAGGGCGGACCAATCGAGAAGGGACTCCAGTCTGGCCCGTCTGGGTTTCTGGGTTGCCTGATCTGTTGCCCCCGGACGGGATTCCAAACTGGACTTCAAAAACTCCAGCACCGATGTTTCCGCTAGGGACCGCACCGCAGCGCCGGTTACCGATTCGAACAGTGACAGGGCTTCTTCGCTCTGCCAGGGTGCCTCCTTGGGATTCCCGAAGAGACTTCGGAACAACTCCTGCAGACCGATCTTGTCGAGGGAACGAGCCGGTACGAGTAATTCATTCTCTTCTCCGGCAAACAGCAACAGGCCCTCCTGGTAAAACAGGTCGGTGAAATAGGAGATATCCGCCAGGGAAGCGCCGAAGCGGCGGGCGATCTGGATGGTGCTCGGCGGTGTTTCTCCTCGATAGAATCGGCCGACAATCTGGAAGTAAATCTCCAGGCCGAAGAGAAAGCGCTCCGCCGGACTGATCTGCTCCAGGCGCTTGCCCAGCCATCCGAGTTGACGATGCTGATGGACAAAGGCGACTTCGAGGGAGAGCAGAACGATGGTCCAGGCCACGTACAGCCAGATCAGAAAGATGGGGATCACCGCGAGCGATCCGTACACGATAGACAGTCGGATCACGTAGGTGATCCAGAAGAAGAAGATTCTCCGAGCCGCCTCCCATAATACGGCCCCGACGGCGGACCCGATCAGGGCACTGACGAAGCGGACCCGTCCCGAGGGAATCAGGAGGATCATCAGCAGCAGGGTGAAAAAGATGAAGATCGAGGGCAGAATCCCGGTGAGGAAGGAGAGGGTTCTGCTGATCTCCTGAACCGTGTCCCCACTGACCAGGGAGCGGAGCATCCTCGTCAGGTTGAGCCCGATACTGAACAGGAAGCTGCCCACGATCAAGACCGAAGCGTAGGTCGCAACTCGGCGCAGCGAACCTTGCTGGGTTCTGCTTCCCCACAGAGCGTTGAAGGTGCTCTGAATCGTGTTGAGAAGAAAGATCGCCGTGATCAGGAAGAAGAGCAGGCCGACGACGCCCAGGGCGCGGGTGTTTTCCACGAATCGTTGGATGTAAGCCATGATTTCGTCCTGGCTGGTGGGAACGAGCTGGGTAAAGAGGAAGCTCTGGATATTCTCCAGCACCTCCGAGAAGGTACCCAGGGCGGAGAACAGGGAGAACAGGAGAGCCGACAGCGGCACCATTGCCAACAGACTGGCGAAGGCCAGACTGGCGGCACGAATCAGGCACTGATCCCGCTGAAACTCACGAGTCAGTCGGCGTATGTACCGGGTGAACTTACGTACAACCGGGCTTTGCAACAGCGCCATATCCTAGTAGCGTCCCTCCGCTACTGGTAGTATAGAACAGAGACTCCGTATCTGGCAAATGATTCTCGATCCCAGGACAAGTTCCTCAATTTTCAAGCGTTGTCGGCACAGCTTTGCCGATTTTATCCTTTTCAACCTGCCGGCGTTCGGTAATCCGCATGGTAATGAACACCTGGGCCGAACCCATGAGCAGGAGGAGAACGAGGACATCCGAGCTGTTCTGCTTCGGGGAAAGGGAGCTCACTCCACGGTTACCCTTACCAGCGGCCAGTCGTTGGCACCGTCGTAGCGGTCGGGATCCGTCTCTATCTGGGTGTTGCCGTGGATATCGGTGGCCCGTACATTAACCGTGTACAAACCCCGCTGCGGAAACACCAGATTCGCTTCCCAGAACACCCACACGTTGTCCGAATCCATATTCTTTACGATCTTGGCCGTACTCCAGCTCTTCCCCTTGTCGATGGTGAGCTCGACCTTGTCCACCCTTGTGCCTCCAAAGGCAGCCCCGGTGATCCGCAGAGCTTCACCGGCCGCAACTTTGGCTCCGCGGGTCGGCTGAAAGATGATCGAATCGATGTCCATCGGCGGGGAGCAATCCCAGCCTCTATCCTCCCAATAGTCCTTCATCGGCATGTCGATCACTTCGATGCTGCTGACCCAGGCGGGTTGTTTGACTCCGAAATACCCGGGATTGAGGATGCGAATGGGGAATCCGTGCAGCGGCGGAATAGGCTCACCGTTCATGTACAGGGCGGCCAGGACTCTGTTGTCCCGGATCTGCTCCATGGTGTGGGAGGCGTAGTAGCCGTCTGCGGCCTCGTAGCGTACCCCGGTGGCATCTTGATGAATGCCGAGAGATTGAAGAAGGTCGTAGAGTCTGAATCCCTTCCAAACGGCTGTGGAAACGAGGGGACCGCTGGGGGAATTGCCGATACATTCGATCGTAAGGGGAAGTTCGATCAACTCCATGGCGTATAGTTCGTCCAAGCTGAAAGATCTGGGACGGTCGACCAAGCCTTTTACTTCAAGGGAATAGGTAGAGGCATCGACCTCCGGGATCTCACCGATCCGGGTGACGTAATATTCTTCATTCGAGGTAATAAAGTCGGGAAAACTGTTCTCTTTTACAGCGAACCTCTCGGATGTACAGGCAACGAAACCGAGAGAGACCGCCAGGAGTAGAGAAAAAAACCTGGTCATACACTCCTCCGTAGGTAATGATATCGAAAATACTGTAACAGGGAAATATCACAGGACCGTCACGGCAGTGTGACAATCAACTCTCCACACAGCAGATAAAATCGATATGCCGCTTTTTCGTATTTCATCGAGGAATGTACACCCCTCAACCGCGCGCAGAGCAAATCAAAATGACGGAAATGTCTGGAATCGAGTTCGGGAGACACCGTGTTGTGACCACCCACGGCAAGGTACCCTACGACTACCTGTGATGCCTTTTTTGCAGATGCGAAGGTATCCCACCTAATGCACTCATCTTCTTGATCAAACTCATGTGCCCCT
>JAGLQP010000330.1 GCA_023136785.1 Spirochaetales bacterium | reverse complement strand
GGTTTCAAAGGTTATCCGAACCAGGCGGCCTACACCGCGAGCAAGCACGCGGTGATGGGTCTGACCAAGTCTCTGGCCGTGGAGGCTCAGGAGCACGGAATTCGGGTTTCCGCGGTTCTTCCCGGGGGAGTCAATACGAAGATGGTCGCCGATGCCCGTCCCGATCTGGACCCGAAGATCCTCCTGCAGCCCGAGGACATCGCCCATACGGTTCTGTATCTGCTGTCGCTGTCCGATAGAGCGGCTGTAGACCAGATCTACATCCGTAGACGCGGCAGCCAACCTTTCTAACGAATGAGGAGAAGAGAGAAAATCCAATGGAAACTATTCATCTGCGGGTGGACCTCCGTATTCCTCAGGACATGTACGATTTTCTGTCGGAAGAGTCGAAACTGAAGAAGATGAGCTTTGAAGGGTTGATCCTGCGCTACATTCAGGAGCGTATGGAGCAGCAGCGGAGGGATGCGACCGGTACCAGCGAATGACTCTCACCTTTTTAGGAACGGGTACCAGCCACGGGGTGCCGATGATTGCCTGTTCCTGTCCAACCTGCACATCGACGGACCCGCGGGATGTACGCACGAACGCCTCCGTTCTGATTTCCGTGGGGGGAAAAAACATCCTCATTGACTGCGGCAGGGATTTTCACCAGCAGGCCGTCAAACACCGGCTCGACCGGGTGGACCATGTTCTTCTGACCCACACCCATTTCGATCATGTCGCAGGCATCGACGATCTGCGGGTGTTCACCTCACGGCGTAGAGAATCGATTCCCGTTTTCGGAAGGCAGGATCACCTCGCCTACCTCAGGGCCTATATCTATCATTATCTCTTCGATCCGAAGGTGCAGAAAGGCGGCGGCATCGCAGACATCGATCTTGTGGCCCTGAACGGCCGATTCCTCCTGGAAGGAGTCCTGATCGAGCCCCTGCCTGTGTATCACGGATCAATGGAGATCCTGGGATACAAGTTTGGAAACTGTGCCTACCTGAGTGATGTGTCTAAGATTCCCAACGCAACGCTGCAAAAGCTGTACGGTCTGGACGTTCTCATTCTTGGCGCTCTCCGCCATACCAAACATCCCACCCATTTCAACATATCCCAAGCTCTTGCGGTCGTTTCAGAGCTGGAGCCCAAACGGAGCTATTTTACCCATATTTGCCACGACGTTCTTCATGAACAGGTGGAGAAGGATTTCTCGGATCCCGACAGTCCCTACTGCAGTTCCCTCGAGGTTCACCTGGCTTATGACGGATTGAAACTGGCACTTTGAGGTCCGCCTGGGGCAGCCGCCCCTAAGCGGTTTCGGCGGCTTCCCGGTCCAGGTACTGCATCTGGTAGAGGTTGTAGTACATCCCCCGCTTGGCTATCAGCTCGTTGTGCGTTCCCGACTCGAAGAGCTGCCCCTTATGGAGGACGATGATGCGATCAGAGTGGCGGATCGTAGACAGGCGATGGGCAATAACCAGAGAGGTCCTGTCCCGCAGCAGCTCGACAAGAGCCTCCTGAATCAGTTTTTCCGTCTCCGTATCGATATTCCCCGTGGCTTCATCGAGAATCAGAACATCGGGATCGTGAGCCAACACCCGGGCGAAGGAGAGCAGCTGTCGTTGCCCCATGGATATATTGCCTCCCCGTTCATGGAGCTTCGTATTCAATCCATCGGGGAAGTCGTTGATGAACGTATCAGCACGCACCAGCTTGGTTACCCGCTCGATGGTCTCATCGGAGATATCGCTGCCCAGGCGGATGTTCTCGGCGATGGTGTCGGAGAACAGAAACACGTCTTGAAGCACGGACTGTACGTGCCGCCGAAGCGCATCCGTGGGGAGGCTTCGGATATCCACTCCATCCAGTCGAATCGCACCGCTCTGGATATCCCACAGCCGGGTCAGTAGCGAGGTGATGGTTGTTTTCCCCGCCCCCGTGTAACCGACAATAGCAACGGTCTCTCCTGGATTGACGGTGAAGGATAGATCTTTCAGCACGGTCTCCCCCTCTTTGTACCAGAAGGTGACCTTGTCGAACTCTATCGAGCCCTTTACCGATGACAGGTTTTGCGTCGCAGCGGGCTGCTCGATCTTCTCCTCGGTGTCCAGAAGATTGAATACCCGCTCTGCCCCGGCCATGGCGGATTGGAGAATATTGTACTTTTCCGATAGATCCATGACGGGATGATAAAACATACGAATCAGGTTGAAAAAAGCGATCAATATCCCGAGAGAGATCGAGTCTTTGAGGAGGAAGGAGGCTCCGAAAAAAATGATCACCGCCGTGGAGACGCTGGCCAGAAGATCGACGATCGGACGGAATGTGGCGAACACGAACATCTCTCCGAGATTCGATTTGAGCAAGCTCTCGTTTCGCTCTCGGAATTCCCGATGACTCCTCTGTTCCTGAACGAAAAGCTGGACGATCCGCATCCCCGATATGTGCTCGGCGATGAAGGCGTTGAGCCGGGATACGGCCTGGCGTACCGCCCGGAAGGCGTTCCTCGCCTTCGTACGGAAGATCGCCGTCACCACGAACACCGGCGGCAGGGTCAACAGCATCACTGCACCAAGCCGCGGACTGAGCAGGAACAGGGCGATCGTGACTCCGATCATCATGCTGAAGTCGCTCAGTAAAGCCGGCAGGACCGTAGTGAACAGCTCGTTGATGGTTTCCACATCGTTGGTAATTCGCGAAACCAAGCGGCCGATTGGATTTTTGTCGATGAATTTCAGAGACAGGCGCAGAGTGTGATCGAACAGCTGGGAGCGGGCGTCCTTCATGATCATCTGGCCTACGTAGGCCTGCAGATACACCTGGAGAAAGGTGAAGATGAACACTCCGAGAAGAATCGCGAACAGGACGCGAACGAGGGAGCCGAGTCCTGCTATATTGTCCTGGCGAACGATCCGGATCTCCTCTCTCGACAGAGAACGAAGGTCCTTTTCGGTTATGGCGGCGATGCGGGTCCCCGTGTGGAACAGTTCGAGATGATCCGCGACCACTCGCCGGGCTTCGGTTTTGTCCCCGTATCCTTCCAGGATGAAGAAGTTCTCCTCCAGCAGGGATCCCTGTTCTCTCAGCTCGCGCTTCTGCTTCGCATTCAGTTCGACGAGCTTGGAGGAAGGCAGGAAGTACAGCTCCTCCGCCAGTCGGGCCTCCTCCACAGGCTCGAGTTGCTCGCGG
>JAGLQP010000033.1 GCA_023136785.1 Spirochaetales bacterium | reverse complement strand
ACCAGAAACGGTTAGGGAAGGCTGTGCGGTTGTTCAGGTGCATCTCCGTTTCGAAGCAGGCCCGCCCGGGATAGAGGGTCAGGGCCACGCTCCAGCGCATGCGGGAGATACGCTCGAGATCTCCGAACAACAGGGAAGCACTGCCATCGGCGTTGTCTTGGATCGCACAGTCCACCGGGGAGGAGGAGGTGACGGTGTGACCGTTGGGAAAGTTCCACTCGATTCCTCCGGAAACCCAGGCGCCGCGGATACCGATCCTGGCCCATTTCAGGACATGGTTGTGATAGATTGCTTCCTGGTCTGCGATTTTGTCGAAAACGTACAGCAGTCTACCTCCCAACTCCGGAAGTACGGCCAGCCGCAGGTAGTCGTTTTCCAGAAAAAAGGCCTTCCATCGCTCGTCGGTTTTTCGATTGAACAGCGCCTCCTGCATGGGATACGGATAGATGATCGAACTTCCCGGGTGGATGGGGTTGCGCCAATCCATCAGAAGGGGTGGGTTTTTGTCCTCCGGGCCCCGTTGGTAGGTGGGAATGGTCAGATTATCTTCCCAGGCACGGACTTCTCCAGCCTTGCTCATAGCGGTCCTCCTCATGCTTTCCTTGCAGAGCTAGGTGAACCTATAGGAAGAAGCCTGTCAAGGATATCAGAGTCTGCTCTGTAGGAGTGTTTTTTCGACAAAGGATGGAATGTTGCGGATATCGTCGTCATTCTCAACCCAATAAAAGGTTACTCCTGCATCTGCAGCTGCTTTTTCATCGTAGGCAGTATCGCCGACAAATAGTACGATCCGGAATCCTCTCTCTTTCAGCGAATTTAGGTACCCTGGTTTGTCCCCTCCCTTGGCCTCAACAAAGAAGCTCGTTAGTTTTTTGCTGGAAAGCTCGCCAAGAAACTCTTCCTCGGGAATGCCTGAAACGGAAAATAGCTGGATTCCTCTTTCTCTAAGACTTGTCAGAGTCTGTTTGACCGAAGGGAACAGAGCCACATCTTTAAGTGCCCTGCCATTTAGTGAAGAATAGAGGTCGCTCCAATTTTCTTTCTGCTCATCTGTCGTAGTCAAGCCGAGCGTTTCTAATGTATCGGAAAGCTGTATAAAACGGTGAGCGCCGGAAGTCCTTTTATGGGATGCTAATATCTTCTCTCTTGCTGCTGTCGAGCTATTGAATACAGTCTCGAAGGCTTCCAGGTAACTGGCAGCTTTTATTCTCATCGTGTCGATCAGTGTTCCGTCATAGTCGAAAACGATTGCCAATCTCGACTCATTCATGGGTGTCACACCTCATAGGCTCTAAAGAGCTCAGGGATAATGACCTCACCCGCAAACGCGCTTTTAGATTCTCGAACTATCTTATCCTGATTCTGAGCGTATTGAGGGTCAAAATGACACAAAAAGAGCTTTTTTACACCCGCCTCTTTTGCAGCCGCACCCGCCTGCCTGCCTGAGGAGTGGCCTGCACTATTGAGCCGGCCTTCGAACTCGGAGGTGTTAGAAGCCTCGTGGATAAGTGCCTTTGATCCCTTTGCTGCGCTGATTATGGTTTTGCAGGGTGAGGTATCAGAGGAATAGATAATGCAGGAGCGAGAAGAACTGATTTTAACTCCCGATGTCGGGGTGGAATGTGCAACCGGAAATAGCTCAATTCCACCCAAAGTATCTCTGATCCAGTCTATTTGAAATAGATTTTCTTTTGAGAGCAGGGAGAAACAGGCACACAGCTCTTTTGCCCTTTCCAGGGTGAACGGATTGGATACTATCGACAGCGGCTTGTCACGTTTCATCAGCCAGAGGTTGTGAATGAGCGAAGGAAGAGCGTATATATGATCCGTGTGGGAGTGGGTGAGAACAAGTGCATCAAGCGTCTGGGGATCAACACCTGCTCTTTCGAGATACTGAACCGGGTTTCCGGAAACGTCAATCAGTACGGAGAGCTCTTCATCGGCAACGAGAAAACAGACATTGGCATTCGTCTTGGTTTGGATTCCTCCGGAAGTTCCAAAAAAAATGAGCTTCATTCCCTATTTCTTCTTCTTGAGGAAAGGCAGGGCCACTGAAAAGACAGCCAGGGCGATAAACACTATTGCGATTGGCTTTGTAAAGAAAACGAAGTAGTTACCCTCTGCAAGTTTCACTGCCCGTCTAAAGTTCTCTTCCAACATGCCTCCCAGAATCAAACCCAACACGATAGGAGCAATCGGATAATCCGCTTTTTTTAAGAAATATCCCAGTATGCCCAATCCAAGAGCAACTCCCATATCAAAGGTTGCGGCGATAATCGCCTGTCCCTGGATGGCATAAGACCCTACCAAAGAAAGTACCAAGATTGCTGGGAGAAGGATGGCAACCGGAACGTTTAAAACCTTGGGAAACAGCCTGACTCCCATGAGCTGAAAGATGAGCATAAAAATATTCGAAAGCAGTAGGGCGAAGAATATCGCATACACCAACGACATCTCTTCGGTGAACAGTCGGTAACCTGGTACAACCCCTTTGATCAGAAGCGCGCCCAAGAGCACCGCTGTAGCGGCATCACCCGGTATGCCGAGGGTCAGAGCTGGAATCAATGCTCCCCCTGTACAGGCGTTGTTGGCCACCTCTGGTGTAAATACTCCTTCGAGGCATCCCGTGCCGACCTTTTCGAGTTTGCTCCTGGGAGATGAGGTGATCTTTTTTGCTCTCTCATAGCTGAGGAAAACAGCTATCGAGGCCCCTGTACCCGGTATAGCTCCAATTAGCGTTCCTATACCTGATGCTTCGATGATCAATCTCCACATAGAAGCGATTTTTCTGAATGATGGGAAGATTTTTTCAATCTTTATCTGCGGAGGAGCTATATGACCTGTTTTTATCCTTTGAAGATCGAAGAGTGCCTGGGAAATCCCAAACAGCCCAATGAGCGCCGGGATGAGGTTGATGCCGCTGGTGAGAGGTGTTTTGGCAAATATTTCTCGGAAGGGGAGACGAACCGCATTAGAAAAAGGGTCCGTACCGAAAAGTGAAAGCGATAGCCCCAGGGTGCCGGTCAGTATCCCCTTGGCCAGATTTTTAGAGGAAACCGAGGCAATAATAGTTAGACCCACCAAAGCAAGACTTGCTTTCTCTGCAGGGCCAAAGGCTAAAGTAAACCTGGCAATAATCGGCGAAAACAGAGCCAGTATTATCAAACTGGTTATTCCCCCGATAAACGAAGCCACCACAGCCCCGCCAAGAGCCTGGCCGGCCAATCCCTTGTCTGTCATGGCTTTACCGTCGTATATCGTGGCGATTGCATTAGGATTCCCTGGAATTCCTAAAAGGATCGCCGGAATCGAAGCACCGGAGACAGCCCCGCAGTAAACCCCTAGAAGCATCGCCATGCCTGTTGCTTTCGATAGCTGGAAGCTAATGGGCAACATTAATGCAATACCCATAGTGGCGGTTAGACCCGGCAGTGCGCCCAGTATTATGCCCAGGATCTCGCCGAGTGCAATCCAGAGTACTGTTTGGATGTTGAAGATCTGTAAGAATCCGGAAAACACCGTTTCCAATGCTACTTCACCTCTCGCACTACCAGAAAATCAAGCCCTTTACCAAACTCACCCAGAATATCTGCTTAAACACTATGAATAGGAACTCCGTTGCCCCTATAGCGGTAAATCCAGCAACAAGAGGAATGTGGTATTTTCCCTTCTTTATTGCCTTTCTTAATAGAAGAAGCAGGATAGCAAATATGATTAGAAGTACCACAAAAGGTATACCTGCAGTAAATATTTTTCCCTTGAGCATCGGGATATCAAATTTCCTCCCCAGTAGGAATAGGTACCTGCTGATATACCTCCCTATCGAGTAAAACAGTACCATGACACAGGTACTGATCAGTAGCCCGAGGGAAAATACGGGAATCATGTCCCAGCGGATATCCTGTTGGTAATTAAAATAGATAAGTGTAAAGAGAAGAATATGGGTTGAGATAATGAAACCTAAGAACCTGAAGCATAGAATGTAAAACGCAGAAAGCAGTACTGTAAGAATAACAAGTCTTTTAATGGAAGGTTCTCGCCGTTCTTCTTCTAGACCAGGGGATCTTCTCTCTTTGTAGGTAAGGTACACCGATGCTGTGAGCATAATAAAGCCAATCCCAATAGGCATCGCTCTGGAACCGGGATCCCATCCTCTTACGTCTCCGATCATCTTACGCTCTTCCACTGTAAAGCTAAATACGATATAGAGCAGGGAGATAATAATAAAAGCGATGGGAATGACTCTCTTGATGTGCATTGACAAAGCTTTTTAATCTCCGCACCCGTAGTGGCATGATCCTCTCACTTGAGTGCGGAGATTTTCGTTTTAGCCTATTCCTTTAGTAGCCCTGCCGCCTTCATGATTGGGGTAAAGGCCCCAACGAGCTCATCAAAATAACCGTCAAGTTCCGTCAACTCATAGTAATCCGGCGGGGGGAGCAGGCCTTTTTCTTTCATGAAACTTTGATAGGCCTGCGAGTGATAAGCCTTCTTTACTATCTCTGCCAATTGCTTCTTGGCAGCCTCCGGTGTTCCTTTCCGTACAGAGATAGACTTAAAAGATCCCCCGGGAACCTTCAGATTCTCAAATCCTGCTTCGTTGAGGGTGGGTACATGCTTTAACTCGTCCAACGCACTGTGTTCGTGATAAAGGATAACGAGAGGGTTCAGCATGTCCTGATTAGCCAGAATCTCCGATTGAGAGAAGATTCCAACATCGCAGTGACCGCCTAAAACATTCGCCCGCAGATCCTGGCCGCCCTGAAAGGGAGTTACGTTAAAAGCCTTCCCAAACGCAAGATTCATGGCCACCGAAGCGACTCCCGTCGCGCCGCCCATTCCCGCATTTCCCAGGCTGATCTTTCCTGGATTCTTTTTGGCGTCCTCAACGAGATCCTTCATGCTTTTCCAGGGTTGGGACTTAAGAACTGCGATGATGAAAGGATCCCAGTTCAGGCTGCCTATTCCATCCAGCTGCTTGTATCCGTCGGTCAAACCCTGCATTGTTGCAGACACGGTGTGGGTTCCGCTCGCCAGAAGTGTATAACCGTCGGCGGGTAGACTCAACACCTCGTTTGTGCCCTTAGAGCTCCCGGCGCCACTTATGTTGCTCACAATAATGATCGCCTCAGAGTACTTTTTCATTTCCTCAACAACGGGCCGTATGGCAGTGTCTGTACCACCTCCGGCACTGTAGGGAACTACTATGGTGATTGTCTTCTCAGGATCAGGCCAGACTCCCTCATCCTGACCCGCGGCAAAGGTGAAGAAAGCCACGAGAAGAACCAACCCGCAGACAAGTACGCCTCGTTTTCCCATGATAGATACCTCCGATCTTTTAAGGTTTTATTACTTTAACCCCATGCTGCTCGAACGCTGTGTCGTCCTCAGCAGACATCGAGTCGGTAATCAAAACGTCGATATCGCCCCAGTCGCAAATGTGTGCCATGGAGATTTTTCCAGATTTCGAGGAATCAGCCAAAAGGCAGACCTTAACACCGCACTTTATCATATTCCTTTTAGTTTCAGCCTCTATGATATTCGAACAGCTCACTCCTTTTTCTACAGAGAGGCTTGTTGCCCCCAAAAAAACTATGTCGGCATGAAACTGCTCGAAGAACGACCTTGATATCTGGCCTATCAGGGCCATTGATTCCTTTCGCAATGCACCGCCGCTGACAAGTAGCTCGATCGAATCAGAGCCCGAGAGATCCCGGATCACAAGAATTGAATTGGTTATTACCGTCAACCTCATATCTCTGATCTCCCTGGCAAGAAAATGGGTTGTGCTTCCGGAATCGATTAGAATCGTTGATCCAGGTTCAATAATCTCAGCAGCCAGTTGCGCGATTGCCGCCTTTTCCTGCTCTCTTTCGCTGATTGTTTTTGATATGAATCTTACAAGCTGTTGATTTTCAGCCAGAATGGCTCCGCCATGAGTTCGAACCAGGAGTCCTCTTTTTTCGAGGTCATCCAGGTCTGACCGAACGGTTACTTTCGTAACCTCCAGTCGCTCAGCCAGCTCGTTGATTTGTATTCTTCCTTCTGATTTTAGTATATTATTTATTAATATTTTCCTTTCATAACCATTCACAAGCTTATTATGGGTTAGAAACAAAAAAATGACAAGCAAAAATTAATAAAAATAAACGATTGCTCGCCGGCTGGGATCATGGCTGCCTCGATATGCTCCTATCCTGACCCTACTTATCCAGCCGGTGGTTTCCAAATGCGAATGCCTTGACAGAACTCTGAAAGATTTTAAGCTATAGCGGTGAAGGAAACAGGTGTCTTGAATACGGCGATCAAAGTACAACCATCAGGGAGGATAACATGGCTGTGAAGCTGGAGTGCATCAACTACGATTTTCCACATTCGGAGCGTCCTTGCTACCATATCAAGTATCGTTTGGAAGGTGATCTCGAGGGAGAGCTGATCATATCCCGGATAGAGGTGAACGGAAAATGGTCAAGGGATTATTGGGTTCATAATGATGGCAGGTTCAACCCCAAGAACTCTTTCTTGCCCAAGAGGAAAAACGAGCTGGTAGTACGGGCGGACTGGGAAAACGACGGGGAGAACACGATCAAGGTGAAGTGCCAGGAGGCGAACGGAAAAGCCTTGGAGCTGTCACAGAGCAGCCGGGCTCCCTCCTCGGGAGGGTATTGGGACAAGCGCTGGAAATACTACGGATCGAATGTCATCGAGGAAACCGAAGGATTTGCCAGGGAGGGGGAACCGATTCATCTCCTTCTCGGTTTATACGCCGACAGGCTCAAGCATCCGGCCGGGGAGATCCGGGTGGTGGGAATCGATCCGGAGAGCGGCATCCCTGAAGAGGTGCCCTGCCAGGTGTACGGGTCATCGGTCTGGGACAAGATGCGTGATGAGCACTGTCAGCCTACAACCACGGTTGAGGTGGCCTTCCTAGCCGATGTTCCTGCCTTGACATCCAAGGTCTATTTGATCTTCTACGGCAATCCGAAAGCGGAAAGCCCCAAGTATTCAAGCGATCTGAGGGTGAGCGGAAAAGGATATGGACTGACTGTGGAGAACAGTCACTACAAGACCCTTCTCCATCCCAAGAGCGGGGCAATCGACGAGATCCACCTCAAACAGAATACCAATGTCGTCTTCGATCATCACCTGGAGACGAACGGTTCGCTGCACTGGAACCCCGGTGTGTACGCTCCGCCCCGTACCTGGATCCATGCTTCGGACTGGGAGAACCCGGGCGGCTATTCCACCATCGGCGGGCCGGTGTTCTTTACGACCAAGCGTCATGCCCCCCTTCCCCTGTATCCCGAGGTCGTCTGTTCCGTCACCTACCGATTCTACGCCAATAAACCGTATATCGTGGTGGAATCTATGATCGATGTCACCGAGGACATGGATGTGGTGGCCCTGCGCAACGGGGAGATCGTTCTTAATCGCAATGTAGTCAGAGAGTTTGCCTGGAAGAAAGCCGACGGGGACATCGGCAGTGTGGTGATCAAGGACAGACCCCGCCACCCTACCCGCGGGATGGATCTGCACATCGCCACTCCGTGGTTTGCCTTCTACAACCGGGAGATACCCTGTGCACTGGCGGTGATGAACCTGGAAGTATCGGCCTACCGTCGCGACAGAGGCCTGGTGGAGTGGGCACCTTGGCACTACCTGCACTGGGGTCCCTGGACCTACTGTGCTCGGCCGCTGATCTACACCTTTGCTACCCCGAATCCTCAGCGGGTGATCCACGTCTCGGCGGGAAGCAGCTTCTACGAGAGAATGGTTTTCTATCCCTGCCGGTTGGGACTGAGCGATGAAGAACGCTTTATCCCGATCGAAGAGACGGCGGCAAAATTGCAGCATCCCCTGCGAACCTCGGTTACGCATCTGGATATCGATGAACGGGTTCCCGAAGAGTGGGTGCCTCCGATCCTGGTCGATGAGTTCGAGGAGATGGGAGACGACTAGAATCTAGGCAAGATACACTCCCGGCGCTTTACAAACCTTTTACAAACCTTTTACACCCTGGTGACAAGCTCTGGTGCAAGGGCTGCTACCCTTGTAGTGAGTTATTACACTAGGAGGTAGAAGGATGAAGAGAACAGCAGTATTCGTTTTGGTCCTGTTCGGGATTCTGTTTGCCGGGGCCGGGGCTTTCTCCCAGTCTCCCGACACAGTCTGGCAATTCGTTGGGCAGTTGGAGGCGGGGGAGCCTGCAACCTACCGCAACCTCACCGTGGTACCCGTGTATTTCCGCCAGGCGAAACCGGCGGAAGACGCTTCCTACCTGACTCTGGACCAGGCTCTGGAGGAGGGTGTCCTGGAGATCCGGGAAAAAGACGGGGGAGATGTGCCTTGGGTCGTGGTGAGCAACCGGAGTGACAAAAGGATCTTCATCATGGGAGGCGAGATCCTCAGCGGCTGTAAGCAGGACCGTATCGTGGCGCGGGATGTATTGATCGCCCCCTACAGAAAGCGCCTGCTCCTGCCGGTGTACTGCGTCGAGGCGGGGCGCTGGCACCACGTCTCCGGACAGTTCAAGAGCGAAAAAAACCTGGGAACGTACACGATGCGCGGGGCAGCTCAGAGCTCGTCGGGAAACAACCAGTCGAAAATCTGGAACAAGGTCGCCGAGTCGAACCGCAGGATGGGGGTAAGCTCCGATACGGAAGCCTACCAGGACGCCTTCAGAACCGAGGAAGTGGCAAAGCTCGTCTCCGATGTAGAGCAGAAGTTCAAGGATCTACCCCTGCTTGAAAATGATACAGTAGGTGTTGTCATCGGTCTGGGTGATCGGATCATCGGTTTTGATATCTTCTCCGATCCCGATCTGTTTCAGGAACTTTGGCCTAAGATCATCAGGGCCTGCGTTCTCGCCATGGTCGGATATCAACAAGAGACAACTCTGTCCGGAAACAGGGCCGAACAATTGTTGAATGCCCTGCAGTGGATGCACTACGGTCAGCGGCGGGGTGTCGATCTGGGCTTCGAATATTCCGGAGATCTGAACGAACTTTCGGTGAGCTCGCTGGTCTACAGGGACACAGTACTCCATCTGAGTGCCGCTGCCCATGATGAAACATCGGAGCGAAGCTTCTAGAGAGAATTCCCACGGCTTGCACAAACCGGGGAAGGGTGGGAAGATGAGGGGCGAAATGAGATATCCTGCACGGGCCAAGCACCTCGGCTGGATCTTTGGTCTGGTTGTCCTTGTTCCCGGGGTTCTGCTGGCGGTAATTGCGGTACGCTCGATCAACCGGGAAGAGGCCTACATCGAGAAACAGCTGGAAGGGACTTTGCTCGCCGAAGTGACCTATCTGGTGTCGCTGGTGGAGACGGAGCTCGGTCGGATTGAAAGCGAACTGGCCGACTCCGCTCCCCTCGAACCGTCGGTTGCCGTAGAATCGGCTCTGAAAGGTTGGCGGGACGCATTCCCCTTGGTAAGCTCACCCTTTTTCCTCTCACCCGAGTTTGAGATCCTCTGGCCCCGCGGCAATGGAGCCTTGAGTGACGAGCAGCTGTCCTTCCTGCGCTGGAACAGTGATTTTTTAAGCAACCGCCTCGAAGTACCTGTGTATGAAAACATCGCTCTGGCCTACAAGGATGAGATCATCCCCGCAGTGGAGGGTGAGAAAAAAATCGGGAATGTGGAGTTTCAACAGGCCAAGAGTCAGTTCGAGATGAGTGAAGAGGTGCAGGAGAAGATCTACGAGCAGGCGTTGGAAGAAGGGCGGAAAGCCCAAGCGAGGATCGTCCTTCCGTCCGCCAGCGGATCTGTAGACAAGGAAGAACCCCCGCCGTCGATATTCATCTCCAGAGACCTGCGCCTCGATGAGATTACTACCGATAGAGATCTCGGACTGATTCCACGCTTCGTCGAAAACCGCCTGTCTGTGCTGTTTTGGAAGAAGCTGCCCGGCGGACGGATCATCGGGTGTGTGCTCTCGGACTCCGAGCTGCGCGCACGGCTGATCGCTCTGATTCCCGATGTATACACCCCGGTACGTATCCTCACACTTGTGGATGAACAGGGTCGGCCCTTGGCGGCCCCCGAGGAAACGGAGCCTCGAGACTATCGCCGGCCTTTTGTAGCTCGAGAGCTCAGTGCCCTGCTGCCCCTTTGGGAGGCGGCGGCCTATCT
>JAGLQP010000329.1 GCA_023136785.1 Spirochaetales bacterium | reverse complement strand
CCCGGGTGCGTCATATCAAGGACACGTACAAGAAGTATGTGGGCCTGGACGCTTCAATGGCCAACCTGATGCGCCCGGCCATATACGGAGCCTACCATCACATCACGGTCATGGGCAAACAGGATCAGAACCATAACCAGCTCTATGACGTGACCGGCTCCCTCTGCGAGAACAACGATAAGTTCGCCATCGACCGGAAGCTCCCTCCGGTAGAGGTGGGAGACATCCTGGTAATCCATGATTCAGGAGCCCATGGGCACGCCATGGGCTTCAACTACAACGGCAAACTTCGCTCTGCGGAACTGCTGCTCAAACCGGACGGAAAAGTCGAGCAGATACGGCGAGCAGAAACCGTAGAAGACTACTTTCAAACCCTGGATTTCTCCCGGTTGTAGGATTCCAGCAAGTCCACAGGGATTCAGGGGCCACGATTTCAGCCTCCACCGGTCTTCACCCGCACAGGAGACAGGCGTGTTCGTATGAACTCCACCAGCCAACCGGCGTAGGTCTCCATCCAGGCAAAGAGCCGCACGAATCGGGGGATATAGATCACAGGTTCGGGACGTACCAGGAGCAGCCAGATCCGATTCGCCAAGACCTCGGGACGAACCTCGACGCCGTAGGTCCGGCGACGTCGGTTGAACACAGCGAGAACCCGGGACAGTTTCAGCAGATCCGTAGTGGCGATCCCCGCCTTCACCAGGCTGACCCGTACCGGGGACAGGCGCAACTCTCTGTTCAGGTGTTGAACGTACACCCTGAAGAACGACCGGACCCCCCGCAGCAAAGCGGTCGGTCGAATCGGAAACATCTTCAAGGCCGATTCTAAGAAAATCACGTGCCCCCGGCCGCTCTTTTCCATATCTTCAAGCACCAGTTCGGTAAAGCGGATAACCCCCAGAAGGTTTCTCTCGATGCGCTTCCACATCCCGGTATTGTAGGCATCCCCTTTACCATTGAACCAGACCAGATCCGCATGATTTACAAGCACATCGATCGAACCCCAGGAACGGCTGACTTTCCGAAACAGCCGGAGCACCTCTGCGCCCCTCGAAACGTCCGCGGCCACCACATCGACCTGGCCGCCCTCTTCACGAATCTGAAATGCCAAACTCTCCAGATGATCTCCCGGTTTCTCTACCAGCAGCAGTCGCATGCCTTCTTGGGCCAATTTCTTTGCCGCCGCTTCGCCGAAACTGGTGGCGGCGCAGGTGACAATGGCGAGCTTTCCGAACATCGCCTCCCGCTGTTTTTGAAAGCTGCGAACGCGGTAATAGGGTGACTTGGCCAGCAAAGCGGCACGGACCAGAGGGCGAAACATCCTCGCCAACACACGGCGGAGTCCCAGCCTGGCGGAGAACTCCCGCATATAGTCATCCAGAGTATAGCGCTGGAAGTGCAGCAGCCGCTGGCTCTCCTCGGTATCGATCCAGTCGGTGCTGAAGGGTCGGTGACCGAAAGCCTGCTCGGGAAGCATGCCGATCCCCACACCCTCGAGCACCGTCTTCACGATTTCCCGGTAGGTATACTGGCAGCGGGTTCCGCCGCCTATATGCAGGATCTTGCCCCAGATCTCCGGGCTCGAGACCGCATTGGCGAGGGCTAAGCCGACATCGCGGTTGTGGACATACTCCATCCGGTTGTCCAGGGGGATCTCGAACATCGCTGAATCGAGCTTCAAGGAAAACGGAAGAGCCGCGGCGAAGCGGAAAATCGACCACTCGAGACCGGAATTGCGCACCAGTCCCTCGCACTCCACCTTGTGCCGGGCATAGTTCTCCATCGGTTTCAGAGGATCTGTGACGCGGCGGGGCGGCGGCTGATTCCGGGTAATTCCATAGATATGCAGGGAAGAGGCAAAGATAATCTTGGCTGGATTCTCCAGGGCGGCGATCGCCTGAAGCAGGTTCCGGGTACCGCCTACGTTCACTTCCCAAGCCCAGTCGGGTTGATCCTCGCAGCCTATTCCCGTCGCCGAGAGCTTGGGAATGACGAAGGCCAGATGAATCACCAGATCCATCCCCTGTACGGCGGTAACCGTATCCTGGGGATTCCTCAAGTCTCCCCAAAAAACCTCAGCCTGTCCCCCTATCTTGGCTGCTTTCCTTTTATTTACACTGTTCAGGACATCGAAACAGCGTACCCGATGACCGCGACTCAGTATTTCCTGAACCGTTCCCTCGCCGATATTCCCGAACGCACCCGTGACCAGTACATTCATCCCGTCCCCTCCTTGATTATTCCTTTCAAAATCAGCCTAATTCCTTGAACACCGACATCGACCCACCGGCCCCCTTCCGGATCGAACACCCCCTGCATCACCAGCCCAGCGCCGTAGGCTACAATGATCTTGGCGATCCGTTCGGGATCGACTTCCTGTATCGTCCCCTCTTCGATTCCCTGATGTATCAAATCTGCAAAAAACTTGCGGAAAAACTTGTAGGGGGCGATTGTCGCCTTCCAGGTTTCCGGGTCTCGGCTGGCCTTGGTTAGAAACTCGATGAACAGGGGTAGCTGTCCGGCGGCGGTCTGGAAGATCAATCCGGTCATCTTCACCATCCGGAGCAGGGCGGCGGGAACCGATGCTGCGCTGTCCCGAATCCGCTCCATCTCCGCGACAAAGCTGCGCATCCAGGTTTCGAACATTTCCACAAAGATGGCCTGCTTGCTGGGGAAGTGGTGATACAGGGCCCCCTTGCTTACACCCGCGGTGTTGCAGATCTCTGCGACTCCCGTGCTGTCGTAGCCGTAGCGGGTAAAACACTCTTCCGCTGCCTCGAGTATCCGGTTTCTCGTTTCCTCGCTCTTTTGTTTTTCTTTCACCTTGTGCCGGTACAACTCCTAGTTTCTTGCGACCGACTGACTGACTAACTGACTAACTGACCGACCGGTCGGTCTAATCCAATATACCATGCTGGCGGACAGAAATCAAGATCCACATCATAAAATCACTCGCTATCCTCGCATTCTTGGAAAAAAGGAGGGCACACCAATGAGTTAAACTCTAATTTTTAAAGGATAACTGCTGGATAGCAGGACATCGTTAACACCATCTGCTAGAGAAAACTAGCAGCACATCGTTAACTACTCGCTCCCATGAGGGCGCAATTAAACGATGTGCTGCTAGAAAACATGGCTTAAGTGTAAACGATGTGTGTGTAAACGATGTCCTGCTAGTT
>JAGLQP010000328.1 GCA_023136785.1 Spirochaetales bacterium | reverse complement strand
TCAGCTGAGCTATCCGCCAGGACCCGTGGTCTTTCAGCGGTTGGAATCCCTGACCTTGGATATCGATTTCTTCAAGCATCAATATCTCTCCTCTGATCGTGCTCCTACAACCGTGTTCCTCAGGTTTGTAGAAAGCCACTTCGATCATTGAGTATAATAGAGAACTCTTGAGAAATACTACGGAAGGATGGATGTCATGAAGACCGTGATCAGCAATGGGAAGGTGATCACACCATTTCGATTGATAGAAAAAGGTGCTGTGGTTGTCGAAAACGGTGTAATCGTCGATATCATCGAGGGCGACCCGCTTCGACACGACGGTGAGGTAAAGGTGATCGACGCAGCGCAGAGATTTGTCTCTCCCGGATTCATCGACATGCACACCCACGGTGCCGGGAACGCCGAAGTCATGGACGGAACAGCGGAAGCCATCCGGACCATGTGCCGAATCCATGCCGAACACGGGACAACTACGATTGTGCCGACAACTCCGGCGGCACGGTGGGAGGATATCTATCGAGCCGTGGATGCGATCCGGGAAGCCCAACAGAACAGCGGGGGTGCACAGATATTGGGAGTGCATCTGGAAGGCCCATACTGCTCTGCCGCCGAGAAGGGAGCTCAGAATCCGAGCTTCATTAAAAATCCCGACCCCGACGAGTATCTGAAAATCCTCGATTACTGGAAGGGCATTAGAATCATGTCCGTAGCACCGGAGCTGGAAGGAGGATTACAGCTGGGTCGAGAACTGAGGAAGCGGGGTATTCTGGCCGCGATCGCTCACTCCAATGCCAACTATGCACAGGTGGTGCGAGCCTTGGAGAACGGATACACCCACATCACCCACTTCTACTCGGGCTGCTCGATGACCCATCGCAAGAATGCCTATCGCATTGCCGGCGTGGTCGAGAGCGGCTACCTCCTGGACGAGCTCAGCGTTGAGATTATCGCTGACGGACGGCATCTTCCCGCCAGCCTGCTGAAGCTGATCTATAAGGTCAAGGGTGCTGCTTCTACGGCACTGGTCACGGACAGCACCAAGTTCGCCGGGCTGCCGCCGGAAGAGCTGAAGGACATCAAGACCCGAGACGGAATGGAGATCATCTACGAGGACGAGGTGATCAAGCTGAAAGACCGCAGCTGCTTTGCCGGAAGCGTGGCGACGACCAACAGGCTGGTGAGGAACATGGTCCGGCTGGCGGATGTGCCTCTGCTGCAGGCAGTCGAAATGGCTAGCTATACCCCGGCAAGAATTTTAGGAGTCGCCCGGAACAAAGGAAGCCTCGCCGTCGGCAAAGACGCGGATATCCTCATCTTCGATGAGAATATCGGTATCGTCCTGACCATGGTGCAGGGAAAGGTCGTCTTTCAACAGGACCGCTGAGATTCGCCCGTCAGCTCAGGTTTGCTGAATCCGTTCCAGGGACTTGATCAGGTGCATAAAAGCCCGGGTGATGTGGTAGGGATCTTTGACCGGAAGGGCCACCACCTTATCCTCCGGCCTGCCCTGCCGATCCCGGATCTGGATCCACTCGCCGATACCTTTGTCCGGGTTGGGAAAGATCTTGAACACATAGTCATGGAACTTCCAATAGGTGTCCATGAACCATGAATCCCGGGTGTGCTCATAGGCCAGAATCAAGGCGTACAGAGCCTCAGAATGAACCCACCAGAGTTTGTTGCCCCAGTTCTCGGTGAGCTCCGTAATCATGTGATCGTCCTTGTTCTGCTCCGCAACAATCCCCCTGGGCTTGCCGCCGTCGATGTGCAAGAACTGGGGCAGGCCGCCGTACTCCTCGTCCCAGCCCTTGGTGGTTTTCCAGCGCACGATCTCCGTGGCGGTGTGCAGGGCCTCCCGGTCCTGAACTTTCGCGGCGAAGTGCATCAGGAACCAGGCATCCTCCAGAGCGTGTCCCGGATTGAAGTAGCTGCCCAGCATTTCGTCGTAGGCGGTCTGATTGTCCTCTTTCAGCACTTCGAGCAGCACCTGCCGATCCTTTTTGACGAAAACCGTCAGAGTCTCCTGCATTGAATCCCGGGCGATCTTCTCCAACCGCTCAGCGGAAGGATGGTTGAAGAAACGAGCGACCTCCGCCAGCTCCTGGGCTGTCTCCAACATGATCATCGACTTGCCGTGGGGTTTTAACCCCGTTGGTTTGTCGTGGGGAAAGGACTTGAAATTACCGCTGGACAGCCTCTCCCAGACCGAGTCGAAAAGCTTTAGCGCAAAGTCAAAATACTCCCGGCTGTTGGCGACCCGGGCGAACTCCCCCATTCCATAGATCAAGAATTCATCCGCCGAGATCCCCAGGTCGTATTCGTCCCCCGGAGCCGCTTCCTTGATCGAACCATCCCGGTTGGTAAGAATCGGATTTCCCGTTTCATCAACCACCCAGAAGCAGTTACCGTTGGGCAGAAGGGCATGCTCTTTGAGGAAGCGGGCGCCCTTTTCAGCCGCTTCTCTTATCTCCCGCAGATTTTCATCGCTCGTATAACCCTGGAAGGCATAGACCAAACGGGATAGCATCCACAGGAAGCGGCCCTGAGACCAGATATACTTGTGCTTCGATTTCAGAACATCTCCGGTGTTGTTGAAGCAGGTGAAAAATCCGCCGTTTTCATGATCGATGCCGAAGCGCATCCAGAAGGATATCAGGGTGTTGAACAGATGATCGATATAAAAACGCTTGAGCTCATCGAGTGTCATGGTTTTCATCCTTTGATCGATCCGATCATGATACCGCGAGTGAAATACTTCTGAATAAAGGGATACACTGCCAAAATGGGGATCATGGCCACGATGGTAACGGCAGCCTGGATTCCCTCCGGACCGGCCTGGGTCATCAGTGCTGATTGCTCGAAGGGCAGCGCCCCGGCGGTCATTCAGCGGCAAAGCTACACCTGCAGCGATAAACATCCGCATCTCGGCGGCCTGCGCTGAGATGCTCTGCAGAGCGTCCTGTACCTTGTAAGGATCCACCCCGGAGAGATCGACCATGTCGCCGCCGGGATAACCGCTAATGGCACACTCCGGAAAGACGATCAAACGGGCACCCTCGGCACAAGCCTTTTTCGAGAGTTCAAGGATGGCCTCGAGGTTTCTGTCGATGTGGCCGGTCAGCTCAAACTGAGCCGTTGCCAATCGGATCGTTTTCATTCTGTCTCCTTTACACCTATGCCGGT
>JAGLQP010000327.1 GCA_023136785.1 Spirochaetales bacterium | reverse complement strand
TGCTCCCCCAAGAGGTAGCCGTGATCGGTATTTACGATTAGAAGAGTATCCTTCCAGAGATCCAGATCATCCATAGCCTGTAATACACGCCCGAGGTAGTGATCGCACATGCTGAGTAGTGCCGCATATTGAAACCGGCAGTGCTGAACCTGCTCCGGAGTTTCCTGAACCCTCTGGTAGGGAGGCCAATCGAAATGTGGTCCGGAATAATCATGGGGATAGAGATCCTTCCATGTCTGTTGGGTGAAAAACGGTTCATGAGGATCAAAGGTCTCGATCTGCAGAAACCAATTGTCTTCCTCGTGATTTTTCTGAATAAACTCGAGCCCCAAGGCAAAGGTGCGGGCCTGGCACATCTGTTCCTCTCTTTGCATGTACTGTCGGTTGACCCAGTCCTGCCGCCAGCCTCTTCCGATATCTTGGGGGTGTTCCGGATCCCGTACCTGCCCTTTCCAGTGTTCGCCCTCTTGACCGCGGACGATCTCCCAGCTGCTATAACGATTGTGATAGGTAAAACCGCCGTCTTCCCAGTAGTGATAATGGTCGCTGACCAGGTGAGTGTTGATCCCGCTGTTTTTCAATATCTCCGGCATCGAGTCATCGTAGGGTTCCACTGGCCCCCAGCTGCGGTGGAGGAAGTTGTACCTCCCTGTGTGCAGCTCCCGCCTTGCCGGCATGCAGGGAAGACTCCCGGCGTAGCTGCAATCAAATGTCACCGATCTTTCAGCGAGCCTGTTGAAATTATCCGCTTTCACCCAATCACAGCCATACGGAGGCAGCATGTGCCGGTTCAGGGAATCGAACATCACCATGATCGCCTTCAATTTGAGACTCCTTTGTTATTCGATAGTCGAGGATTTATCACGCCTTCAGACCGGAGGCCGCAGCGGTCTGAATGAACAGCCGTTGAAAGGTAAAAAACGCTACCAACAGGGGAAGACAAATCAGCAAAGTTGCCGCCATGAGCAGGTCCCAGCGGAACAGGGCGAAATTTCTGTAGACCTGCATGCCCAGCTGAACGGTACGCATCTTGTCGCTGGTGGTCATGATCAGAGGATAGAAGAAATCATTCCACACGGCGACGCTCTTCAGAATACCCAAAGTGGCATAGATGGGCTTGCTCAGAGGTACATACACCTTTGTGAAGGTCTGAAACGGCGTGCATCCGTCGATGCGGGATGCTTCGTTCAGCTCGTATGGGATGCTGAGATAGAATTGACGGCACAGAAATATCCCGAAAGAACCTGACAGCTGAGGGATGATCAGAGCCCAATAGGTGTCCAGCCAGCCGGTTCCCCCTTGGCCGAGGATATTGTTGCCCCCAAACAACGGTATCGACTTCAACACCAGATATTGAGGGATTATGATGACCTGGAAAGGAATCATAATCCCGACCAGCAGGAAGACGAAGAGCAGATTTTTGAAGGGAAATCTAAGCACGGCGAAGCTGTAGCCGGCCAGTGAGTTGAGGAACAGGCTGCCGAATACTGAGACAGAGGTAACAAAAAGAGAATTAAAGAAATACCTTCCCCAGGGTGCGGTCTGCATCGCTTCTACAAAGTTGGAGATTTTCCAAGCCTTTGGAATGAGGTAGAAGCGCTCCTGCATGTAGATCTCCGTCTCGTCCTTCAGCGCTGTGGACAGCGTGATGATCAGAGGCATGATCATCAGCAGCATAAAGACGAGTAGAATTGTGTATTGAATAGCCCGGGTGGTGGCTCTCTGGCGCTTGTAACTTCTCAAAACTGCCGTATTCAAAGCTGTTCCCCGTATCCCTCTCTACCGTAGGTAAAATTGATGAAGGTTATGATCGCAACGATGATTAAAAGGATCACCGACATCGCAGAGGCATACCCCATTTTGAGGTGGGTGAATCCTTCCTCATAGATCTCATAGGCGATTGTTGTAGTGGCTTTAGCTGGACCTCCTCGGGTCATCACGTAGATCTGGTCGAACACCTGGAAGGCCTTGATCGATGACATGACAAAGAGAAAGAACGTGATCGAACGCAGCATCGGGATAGTGATTCGGAAAAACTGTTTTGTAAGGGAGGCACCATCCACGGTAGCGGCTTCGTACAGTTGCGTGGGAATATTCTGCAAACCTGCCAGATAGATCACCATGTTGAATCCAAGCAGAGCCCAGATGCTCGGCACAATAATACAGCCCAGGGCGAGTTTCTGATCGAAGAGCCAATCGGAACGGGGAAATCCGAAGCGAACAAGGATTGCATTCAGAATGCCTTTGGTCGGGTCGTAGATCCAAAGCCTCATCATGGAGATGGCAACCATGGACAGCACATTGGGCAGGTAGTAGGCAGCCCGGAAAACGGCCACCCCTTTGAGTTTTTGGCTCAGCGTGACGGCGAGGAGCAGCCCGAGAGCCATGCTGACCGACACGGTAGATATCCAGTAGATGAAGGTGTTTTTCATGGCTTTGTGAAAATCAGGATCCTTGAGCAAGTCGAGATAGTTGGCTAAACCTATAAATTTAGGTGGTCTGACCAGTTTATAATCCGTGAAGCTGAAAAAAATGGCCCAGATTACGGGAACAAGGATGAAGACAATATAGATGATATAGTTCGGCGTGATAAAGAGAAAAGCTACCCGGTCGTATTTGATCCTGGACATTATTTGTTAGGATTAAGAGACACCTGCAGCCTGCCGAACTGCAGGTGTCGTAGAATCGAAAGAACGATCAGTCTATTCCAAAAGGCCCATCAGATGATCGTGGGCGTCTTTCAAAGCCTGTTCCGGGGTCTTGTTGCCGTAGAACGCCTCGGCGATTTGCTCCTGAACCGTCGTACGAGCCTCCCCAAAATGAGGATTGATGTTGTAGTTGACGCTTTTCTTCAGACAGAATGCCAGCACCTCGTTGAATGGCTGGTCGGCAACGAATTTTTGCTCAAGAGAATCCCGGGAGGGCAGGAAGAGGACGCCCTCGTAGATCGCCCACATGCTGTCCGGCGAGTAGAGATACTCCTGGAAATCGAATGCTTCTTTCTGTTGCCTGGCGTTTTTGTACACACCTATAAACGTACCGAGGGTGAGAGCCGCGTTGTCCTCATACATGGTAGGCTTGGCAAATCCCACGTTCCCAGGCTGTGCTTTTAGCATCGCAGGAAGTCCCTGGGATTTGGCGAATCCCATGGCCGCCGCGCCCTGCTCGAAGGCGGTCCCCATCAGG
>JAGLQP010000326.1 GCA_023136785.1 Spirochaetales bacterium | reverse complement strand
CCTTCGACGGCATCATCATCACCGCGGCGGTTGACCATGTTCCGCCTCCGCTTCTCCGCCAGCTGGTGGACGGAGGCAAGCTCGTACTTCCCCTGGGACATCCCTTCAGCTATCAGAATCTGGTCGTGGTCACCAGGAGGGGCGAGGACTTCCGGCTTCAGCAGATCACCGGAGTTCTGTTCGTTCCCATGACCGGCAAAGCCCTTGAGAAGTATTAGTAATGGTTTCTCGACCGGGATTTTTCCGGCCGTATTCGCAGTTTCCCTGACCTCCCTCTGCTACGAGGTTCTGCTTGCCCGCTTTTTTTCCTTTTCCCAGTGGAACCACCTCTCCTTTATGGTCATCAGCATCGTACTGTTCGGCTTTGCTGCAAGCGGAAGTGTATTGAACCTGGTGGAGACTCGTCGCCCCGGCTGGTCGGTACGCACGCTGGACTCGCGGCAGTTTCTGTTGCTGCTCCTCCTCTGCTCGCTCTCCATCAGCGGATCCTTCCTTTTAGTGAAGAACATCCCCCTGGATTACTTCCGCATGCCCCTGGAGTGGCGGCAGGCAGCCTATCTTCTGGCCACGTTTCTCGTCCTGTTGGTTCCCTTCTTTTTCGCCGGAAGCGTGATGTCGATCGCCTTTTCCGGATTGCCCGGTCAGTCCGGATGGATCTATTTCACCAGCATGCTCGGCTCCGCGGCGGGCGCCCTGCTGCCGACCCTGCTGCTGCCGCTTCTGGGGGAAGGCCGGATCGTGTTCTGCTGCGCTCTGCTTCTGCTGGTTCTTCCCTTCCTCCAATCGTTGGACACCCCGCGCGCCCGACGGAACCCAGGCACCCGGCCCCGCCGGCTGATCCCGTTGGCCGCCGGGGTGCTGTTCCTGCTCACCGGTATCCCGCTCCTGTACAAAGGGGGAGGGCTTCTCGAGATCTACCCTTCGCCGTACAAGCTGCTGTCCCAGGTGCTGCAGTTTCCCGACACCTCGGTTGTAGCCAGGAGCAATACGATCCGGGGGCGCCTCGACAGGCTGGACAGTCCGTACATTCGCTTCGCCCCGGGCCTGAGCTTGAAATACTCCGGTGATCTTCCCCAGGCGGCCTTTCTGGTTCAGGACGGGGACGGGCTGTTTGTGCTCTACGATCTGGAGGATGGATTGGAGTTCAGCCGCTACCTACATTCCTACGCCGGCTACTTCCTTCGTGCCCAGGAGAGCCCGGAGAGGGTACTGATCCTGCAGCAGGGTGGAGGCTTGAGTCTGCCCTGCGCCGTATCGGCCGGCGCGGAGAGGATCACCGTACTGCTCGAACATCCAGAGGCGGCCGAGCTGTACCGCGCGCGAAGTGAGGCTCGTGGCCAGTCAAATATAGGCATCGTTGCCGGCAATATGCGTCAGTATCTTGCCCGCGATCCTGATCGCTACGACCGCATCCAACTGGAATCTTGGGGTCCTTCGATTCCCGGGATGGCCAGCCTCAACCAGGAGCACCTGCTGACCTTCGAGGCTTTCACGGCCTACCTCGATCACCTCACTCCCGGAGGGGTCTTGATCCTGTCTCGAAAACTGATCCTGCCGCCCTCAGACACCCTGAAGGTTTTTGCCACGGCCTTCGCCGGTCTCGAAGCCTTGGGTGTGGAAAACCCGGGCAGGCACATCCTCCTGCTTCGCGGCTGGGACAGCTATACCCTGTTGTGTTCCCCGACGCCCTTCGGTCAGTCTTCGCTCGCCGACCTGCGGGAGTTCTGCCGGGAACGCAACTTCGATTTGTTGTTTTTCGAGGGCATAGAGGCGCGGGAGGCGAACCAATTCAACAGCTTCGCCGAAGCCTATCATTTCCGGGAGATTCAAAAGCTCTATCAAGCGCTCCGGGAGGAGAGGGGGGAGGAGTATGTGCGCAGCTACTACCTGGACATCGCTCCGGCTCGGGATGACCGGCCCTTTCACAGCCGCTTCACTCGCTGGTTGAAACTCGGGGCTCTGTTTCGCAGCACGGGCAGTCGCTTCTACACGTTGTTTATGTCCGGGGAAACCGTGGTCCTCGTGGTTCTGGGGATCGCCGTGATGCTTGGGGTGCTTCTTCTGTTCCTTCCCCGGCTGCTGTCGGGAGAGGCGACCGGGATCCGCCCTGCTGCGGCCATTGGATACTTTCTGGCCGCCGGGGCCGGCTTCATGTTCGTGGAGATGGCTTTTATTCAGAGCTACACCTTCGTATTCGGGAATCCGGTGATCGCCTTCACCGTGGTCCTAGCCGAGCTGCTGGTCTTGTCGGGGATCGGTGGGGCCCTCTCGGCGCGCTGGAACTCAACGGTTCTGCCGCCCCTGCTCGTCGTCCTGGTTGTCTGTGGGGTGGTGCTCTTTTCACTCTACGGTCGGTTGGAAGAGCTGCTCCTGCAGGCCTCCGGCCCCGTGCAGGCTCTGGGGTCCTTCCTCCTGCTGGTGCCGATCGCCCTCATGCTGGGAGTTCCTTTTCCGGTCGGGCTGCGCCTTCTGGTCCCCTCGCCCCGCTTCCGGGCCTTCGGCTGGGCAGCCAACGGCATCGCTTCGGTGGTGGCCTCGATCCTCGCCCTGCCTCTGGCCATGACCTGGGGCATCTCCCGCTTGCTGCTGCTGGCCGCAGTGTGCTACGCCCTGATGCTTGTGGCGCTGCTCTCCGGGGGGAGGACTGCCGGGTAATATTAGCCACGCTGAAATCCAGACATCGTTTGTCAAAGGTTGAACAGACGGATCAGGAAATTCCACCTGAGCAGCCCCGTTGAGAACCAGGGCACGTAGGTGATCAGCAGTACCACCGCCAGAAGAGCCAGAAAGAAGGGAATCACGTTCTTGTAGATCCGGACCAACGGCTGATTAAAGCGGTAGGCGGCCAGGAACAAATTCAATCCCACCGGCGGGGTCAGATAACCCACACCGAGATTGGCCAGGAAGATCACCCCGAGGTGAACCGGGTGAATCCCAAAGGCCGCTCCCATGGGAATGATCAGGGGAACCACGACCAGGATCGCGGAGAAGATGTCCATCAGGCAGCCGGTGATCAGAAGGGCGAGGTTCAGCAGGATCAGGAAGACATACTTCGAGCTGATGTTCTCCTGCACCCAGCTGCTCAAGCGCATCGGCACTTCCGCGTCCACGATGTAGTAGGACAATCCCTTGGCCGCAGCCAGAATGATCAGAACCCCGCCGACGATGGGGATGCACTTGAGCATGACCG
>JAGLQP010000325.1 GCA_023136785.1 Spirochaetales bacterium | reverse complement strand
CGAAACAGCCGCAGGAGGTCATCGGTTCCTCCATTATGGCGTAGGCGTTGAATTTCTTCAAGTTTCCGTTCGACTTCATTTCGATGTAGGCATTGATGTTCGCCCACTGACCCATCTCCGCGTTTATCACCGCACCCTTCTTCACGGGCTCGTTGGGCCCGTGCTCGTCGATCTGATGAGAGGCCTTGCAGTCCAGCCAGGTGTAGGCGCCGCAGAGACCGAGTCGCTGAGGTGTGACGATGCAGACATGGTTGGGGGCGTAGGACTGGCAGAGTGTGCAGGAGTAGTACTCCTCCACATCCTCGTCGGTCATAGCACCGATACTGTCGTCCCGGGTGCTATACACCTCTTTGGCTACCTTGACCAGCTCGGCCACCTTGGCTTTGTCTGTATAGATTTTGACCTGGACCCGGTCTACGATTTTGGTGAACTCGTCGTGGAACTTGGCAACCAGGATCTCGCCGAAGTCCTTGATCTTGAAACCCTTCTCCGCTGCTTCCTTGGAGATCCGAACCCAGGTGATCGAGCGCTGTCCCATGTGGAAGATCCCGTGAGCGCAGGAGATGAACTCGTGGATGCGGCGTTCCAGAACGCTTTCGAAATCTTCCTGGAACTCCCGGCCGGCCACATCGACGGTGAAACCTAAGGGATAGGCCTCTCCCTGCTTCATCTCATCGATCTCCGGACCGATCACCTCGATCTTGCCGTCCTCCACCTCGTCCGCCGACCTCATGCGCAGGAGCTCGAAGGCATCGGTATACTTGCCGCCGAACTGCACGTGCATGTCCTCCTTGCGCACCCGTTCGCCCTCAAAGCCGGCGCCGTAAGGTACAGGGATGGGGATCTCCTCGATCTTGATGGTCAGACCGCGCAGCTCGATGGCCCGGTTGATGATCTCCTCGAGATTGATTCCTGAAATGACATGCTCGTAGGTACAGATCCCTGTCGGAAGGATCTCCGGGATCGGTACGTCGGCGATGACGGGAAAGCCGAAGTTGATCGCCCCAGCGGCGGTGGCGAACTTCTCGTCGGTGATCAACTGGCCGTCGTCAAGCCCTTTGGCTTTGCTGTCCGCTCCGAGAGCCATGACAAAGGCGTACACCCTCTCCTTGTTGTAGAGAAGGATCTCCCGGGCGGCCTTCATGTCGCCGGATTCCACCCCGCCGAAGGTCATGGCCGAACGGGCAGCGAAGTTCAGGGCGTGGATGGCCGCCGTGATATCCTTGCCGTAGGGAACGGTGAAGGTGTCCCAATTCATCTCCACCCTTTCTTCAGCCAGCTGCTCGGCGATGGCTTTGCCGTTGGTGTTGCCGGCCATGAACACGAGGATATTCCGGGCTTGGAAACCCTGGATCAGCTCCACGGCCTCGCTGTTTTTCTTGGTACAGCCGACGATGGCTACGAAGCCGGGCATCCGTCCGTCGACAAGCTTGATCCCCTGCTGCCGCAGGATGTTGTCCGGAGTGAAGCCCAGCCAGATGCCCTCAACGGGATTCCCGTTGAGGTACTTAAGGCTCTCGATGATCTCCTCGGCGATCAGTGTAGCGACGCCGGAATCGAGGGTTTCCCCGAGGTAGGGAAGCCACAGCTCGTTGTCGGGAATACGCCCGAGGAGATTCTTGGCCTCCTGAAGGCTCTCCTCCAGGTCGCCGAGCTTCTGCACCTTCTGCCCCAAGAACAGGAGCATAATCGGCAGATAGTAGGCCGTGTTGGGATAGGCCGCCTGGGCATCTTTACCCTTGGCCTTGATTGTTTTTTTGAGGTCTTCCTCCGCCCGGGCGACCATCTCGTGGGCCCCGCGGATCGCTGCTGTGGCAATGATCTTGGACATCTCTTTAAGACTCCTTTCTGGATCTAGTTCTTTACCTGTATTTCTTCAGGGGGAGTGACGCTGCCCTCAGCAGCCCCGATTCCGAGAGCCTTGACGGCCTGCTTCCTTCGGCACTCGGGGCAGAGTCGGGCCAGACGCCGAAACTCTTCCCAATCTATCTTTACCCGGTCGCTCATCGCCTGAGCCACGGGAACGCTTACCATATGGACTCCGCATTCCTCGCAGATCAGCAATTTGGACCGGCTCTTGAACGGAGAGATTTCCGCCTCTCCGGTATCTGTGTGAATACGTACCTGGATCGTACCTACCGGGCAGATCGCGGCGCAGGCCCCGCAGGCGATACAGGTCTCCGAAGCCTGTCGAAACGGCGCGGCAACGGCCCGTTCCACACCTCGACCGGCGAAACCGATGGCCGAAACGCCGATTACCTCTTCGCACACCGAAACGCACAATCCGCAGAGGATACAGTTGCGCTGGCTCTCGGTGACTTTGGGATACGGGGTACCCCTCACACCCATTCGGGCCGCCAGCTCCTGGAGCTCCTTGGATTCGGGAGCACGGGCCAGGAGCAGCTGCATCACCCCATTGCGGACCCGAACGGCCCGCTCGCTGGAAACACTCACAGTGATGTCCCGCCGCACCGGGTAGTTGCAGGCCGTTACCAGCCTGCCCGGCCGTCCAGCAGAGCCCTCGATCTCCACCATGCAGATCCGGCAGGCGGCCAGTGTAGAGAAAGTCGGGTGGTAGCACAGAGTCGGGATCCATACATGGGCTTTCTGGGCTGCTTCCAGGATCGTCGATTCCTGAGCTACAGCGACCGCCTTTCCTTCTATAGTAACAGTAGGCACTCGATCTATCCCTCCCTATACCTTGTTGATGGCCCCGAAGGGACACTTTTCGAAGCAGGTGTTGCACTTGGTGCAGATCGCCTGATCAATCACATGGGCCTTCTTGCGCTCCCCGGTGATCGCTTCCGCCGGACAGTTCTTGCGGCAGATGCCGCAGCCCGTACAGGTTTCCGGATCGATCTGGTAAAGAAACAGCCCCTTGCATTCCTTGGCTGGACAGCGCTGATTCTTGATGTGCTCCTCGTACTCCTCGCGGAAGTACTTCACCGTGGAGAGAATGGGATTGGCCGCGGTCTTGCCCAACGCGCAGAGAGACCCTTCAGTCAACAGTTCGGCCAGGGTTTCCAGCCTGTCCAGGTCTTCCAACTCACCCTCTCCTTTACTGATTCGTTCGAGGATGTGAAGCATCTGGGCGATCCCCTCCCGGCAGGGGGTGCACTTGCCGCAGGATTCGCTCTTTAAAAATGCGAGGAAATACTTGGCCAAGTTCACCATGCAGGTGTCTTCATCCATG
>JAGLQP010000324.1 GCA_023136785.1 Spirochaetales bacterium | reverse complement strand
TTCCTGCGCTATTAGAGATGTCTACCGATTGTTGGCAACATGCCCAGATCGCCAGATCGCAATCTTGCAGCCGAGATTTGCGGCTGTCATCATAATCATATACACTGGTGCCACGCTATGCTTCGCAAAGATCGCGTTCGGGCCCAGGGAGGATTGAAGTTCATCGAACCCCGCTTCATCCCCTGGGTGTACACCTTCATGCGTTTGAGCTGTCCGACCTATCTTCGCTTCGTGGAAGGAATATCCCGGGTCGAGACGCCGGGGATTGAGCACCTGATCCGAGCCTATCAGCTTTTCTACCAGAAGAAGGCCAGGCTTCTGATCGCCTTCCGACACGCCTCGGTTCACGACTCTCCGGTGATGGCCTATCTGTTCTGCCGCTGCCTGCCGGCGGAGGCCAGACGGCGGCGACAGAAATTGGGCGGTTTGGGCCACGCTCACTTCCTCTACGGACGGGGGGTGCTGAACTGGGCCGGGGGCGGCGCGAGCTTTTTCATCCCGAGGATCGCCGGCATCCCGGTGATGAACCGGAGAAGCGACGCACAGGGCATGCGTACGATCCGCCGATACTTGAGCGACGGTCCCTTTCCGATATCCCTCGCCCCGGAAGGGCAGGTAAGCTACCACAACCACAGGCTGGGTCCGATCGAAGGGGGTACGGCCCGCCTGGCTGTGTGGTGTCTGGAAGATCTGGAACGCCAGGAACGGGATGAGGAGATCCTCATCATCCCGGTGGCCTTTCACTACCTGTACCCCAACAACCCGGAGCAGCTGTTCGCTCAGGTGGTCGATCGGGTCCTCCAGAGGGCCGGTCTGCAGAGACCGCAATCCGACTCCCGCTACGACACTTTGATCGAGTTGACCGACCAGCTGCTGCAAAAAATCGAAGCGTTTTCTACCAGATTCTTCACGATCGGATCGAACGGGTCTGCCGGGCAGCTGTACGGGTACCGGAGGCGTTCATGGGAATCGAGCCGGAGCAGGACCTGCTGTCCCGTGTGTTTACCGTCAGACAGCGGGGCTGGGACTACCTGTTCCGTTCCGACCTCCCCGAAGGGGGAAAGATCTCCCCCCTGGATCGAGTGTTGATGGACCGCATCGCCGATGAAGTCCACCTGCATCTGCGCCACAACGAGCTGGTCGATCTGCTGGAATACATTCAACCGGAGTACATCAGCCCGGAGGCTTCGTTGAATCGCCTGATCGAGTACGCCCTCAATCTGGCCGACCTGGTCAACCGTGCCATGGGCGGGGATATCTCCTTTCGCTACAGCCCGCCGAACAAGAGAGTCCAGATCAGAATTGAGGAGCCCATCAAGGTGCGGGAGCTGTTTCCTCTGATCCCGGGCAATAGGCGGGAACGGGCGGAAGGTATTATGAAAGTGGTTACCTCTCGCCTGAAATCTCTATCCCGGGAAGAATAACAACGGAGCACCGACTCGCTTGGGTTGTGTCAGCGGGAGTAGAATTCGATGACTTGACCCAGATCGCACTCGACCGGTATCTCCTCCCTCTTGGGAAGACTGACCAGCTGGGCTTTGAGCTCGTCTTTGGACACCTGAAGATACACGGGAGGAACGGCCTGACTGAGGGCTTCCCGGAAGCAGGCCAGCTTGCGGCTGCCCTCCTTGACCTGGAGAGTATCCCCGGGTTTCAGTTGAAAGCCGGGACTCTTGACCTTGACGCCGTTGACCTGGAAATGTTCGTGGCTGACGTACTGCCGGGCGGCGTATATGGTTTTGGCCAGCCCGACCCGCAGCACACAGGCATCGAGCCGGGTCTCCAGCATCCGAATCAGAATGTCGCCGGTATTTCCGTGCTTGCTCAGGGCTTTCTTGAAGTAGTTGCGCAGCTGCTTCTCCGGGATATTGTACTGGTAGCGCAGGCGCTGTTTTTCCAGAAGCTGCCGGCCGTAATCGGACATCTGCCGGCGCCGTGAGCGGAAGCGGGGTTCTCCGGGACCTCCCTTCTTTCGCTTCATCACCTTGGCAGCCTTGGGAGTTAGAGCGATTCCCACCCGGCGGGAGAGTCTGACCTTGGGCCCTGTATAATTCATAGAGAATTACTCCTCGTTTGGCAAAAAATGTAGGCTAGAAGCTAATAATTGGCGGATGAATCGTCCAGTGGATTCGCCCCTAGTCTCTAGCCCGCATCACTGGAGCGGGCCCAGCGATTGATCCCCGCCTCGGTGGCGTATCTGTCGATCTCCGCCAGCTCTTCGGGACTGAACTCGAGGCTCGCGAGGGCGGCAACGTTCTCCTCGACCTGCTCGGGCCGGGAAGCGCCGATGAGCACGGAGGTTATACGGGGATCCCTTAGGCACCAGGCCATAGCCATCTGAGCCAGAGTCTGTCCCCGCTTATGAGCGATCTCGTTCAAACCGCGAACCTTGGCCATGTTCTCCTCGTTCAAGAAATCTGCCGGCAGATAACGGCTCGCTTTAGCTGCCCTGGAATCGGCGGGGATGCCGTTCAGATACTTGTCGGTGAGCATACCTTGGGCTAGCGGAGAGAACACGATGCAGCCGATCCCCTCGTCTCCCAGGACATCGAGCAGACCTTCCTCGATCCAGCGGTTGAGCAGTGAGTAGGAAGGCTGATGAATCAGGCAGGGAACGCCCATCTGCCGCAGGATCCCGGACGCCTCGGCGGTCTTTCGGGCGGAGTGAGAGGAGATCCCGGCATAGAGAGCCTTGCCCGCTTGAACCGCCGTGGCCACGGCGCCGAGGGTCTCCTCCAGGGGAGTATCCGGGTCGAAGCGGTGGGAGTAGAAGATGTCCACGTACTCCAGGCCCATACGCTTGAGACTCTGGTCCAGACTGGCCAGCAGATACTTGCGGGAGCCCCACTCCCCGTAGGGCCCCGGCCACATGTCGTAGCCCGCCTTGGTGGAGATGATTAGCTCGTCCCGGTAGGCGGCCAGATCCTTGGCCAGGATACGGCCGAAGTTCGTTTCCGCGGCGCCCGGGGGCGGTCCGTAGTTGTTGGCCAGGTCGAAATGGGTAATGCCCAAGTCGAAGGCACGGAAAATCAGGCGGCGGGCATTGTCCGTGACGGAATCACCGCCGAAGTTGTTCCACAATCCCAGAGAAACCGCCGGCAGCTGCAGTCCGCTTCTGCCGCAGCGGTTGTACTTAATCGTTTCGTAGCGTTTTTCGAAGGGTGAGTAGCTCATCCCCGTCCTCCCTTTCTCGAA
>JAGLQP010000323.1 GCA_023136785.1 Spirochaetales bacterium | reverse complement strand
GTTGTACTCTCTGTCTTTAGCCAAGGAGATACTCAATATAACTGCAGGAGCCGCACCAGAGACCGGCACCCCTCCAGCTGCGGCGCCTAGTCTCGCCGCCGGAGCAGGTGAGGGTGCTCCGGCTCCCGGAGCTCAGGCAGGTATCGCCCAGACCTTCGGACAGGCTTTCGGAGCCCCTCAGGGCTTCGGGGCGGGCTCGAGCCAGGCTCCGCCGAACGTCCAACCGGTGCAGTTCGCGAATCTACAGAGTTCCGGTGCCCAGGGCGAACAGGGGAATATCGGGCTGCTCATGGACGTATACATGGAGCTGACCGTGGAGTTGGGCAGGACCCGAAAGCTGATTCGGGAGATCCTGGGTATCGGTGAAGGTACAATCATTGAATTGGACAAGCTGGCCGGCGAACCAGTGGACATTCTTGTGAACCACAAGCTCATCGCCAAGGGCGAGGTCGTGGTTATCGACGAAAACTTCGGTGTCCGGGTAACAGAAATTGTTTCACCGATGCAGAGGATGAGTGATTTGACTTAAATTCAAGGTTCGCGTACAATAAAGCGCTTAGAGTTTTTGGGAGGGGAACGTGAAATCCATACACCATACGCCGTTTTGGGGGTGGAGTAGGTCTCTACTGTTTCTACTGGTGCTTTTTCTCGCGCCGATCCTCAGTTCACAGGCACAGGAGAGCGCCGAAAACACCACCTCGGAGGCAGCGGCGGCACGTCCGCTCGAGGAGTCATTGCTTATCTTTGACACCGGCGAACCGACTGAGGCTGCCGAAAACGACGAGGTGCAGGGGGGACCTCTGGTCTCGTCGTGGGACTTCCTGCGTATGGTATTGATCCTGGCCGCGGTTGTCGGGGTGATTTACCTGATCTTTTGGCTGCTCAAACGCAGTATGCGGCGTCAACTTCCACAAAACGATCTTATACACCTGCTGGGCACTCGTAACCTGACGGGCAACCGTGCCTTGCACCTGGTTGAGCTGGGAAAGCAGGTTTTCTTGGTGGGTGCTGCTGAAGGGAGCATCTCCCTGATATCGGAAATTAAAAACCAGGAAACTCTGGACACGATAGACCTGGAACAATCGCAAATGCAGACCCGCACGACTGGAGGGTTTTCGCATTTTTTTCAGTCCTTCTTGAAATCAGGAAAACAACAAAGATCCTCGGTAGGGGATACGATTGATTTCATGAAGCAGCAGAGACAGCGCTTGGAGAAGTTATAGAGAGTTCATTTTAACTGGGAGGGGAAATGAAAAAAAAGACTCTGCTACTGCTATTCATATTCGGGGTGTTGCTCCTGCCCGTCGTTGCCTTCCCCCAAGATACGGGCTTAAGACCTGTGGCACCCGGCGCGCCCTTTCCCTACGTTGACCTGAACGTGCGGGAGGCGGAGAGCAGTCGGGAGGTTGTTCTTTCGATACAGCTGCTGCTGCTTCTATCAGTGCTCACCCTGGCACCCTCGATTCTCATTCTCATGACTTCGTTCCTGCGCATCGCTATTGTCTTCGATTTCGTCAAGCGCGCCCTGTCCCTTCAGCAGGTTCCCCCGAATCAGATTCTGATGGGATTGGCCCTTTTTCTGTCACTGTTCATCATGTGGCCTACATTCAGCACAATCTACAACGAGTCCTTCAAACCTTTTGCCGAGGGGGAGATCGGGATCGATTCGATGTTCAGGAATGCTGAAAGCCCTCTGCGGTTGTTCATGTACAGGCAGATGCAGAGCGACCCGGAGAACATCCGACTGTTCATGAGAATGCGTGAGCTGCCCAGACCGAATACTCTCGCCGATGTACCTACGGAGGTTCTCATTCCCGCCTTTGTGTTGCACGAGCTCACCGTGGCTTTCAAAATCGGGATCATTCTGTTCATCCCTTTTATCGTTATCGATATCGTAGTGGCTTCCACGCTTATGTCTATGGGAATGATTATGCTTCCACCTGTGATGATATCACTTCCCTTCAAGCTGATCCTGTTTGTGTTGGTGGATGGGTGGAATCTGCTTACCCTTCAGATCGTGCAGAGTTTCCGATAATAGAAGAAGGAGGGGAAAAGTGTCGATAGGATTTGCTATCAATTTGGTCCGCGGCGGGGTGCTTCAGGCGCTGATGATGGCCGCACCCCTGCTGCTGGTGGGGATGCTGGTTGGATTAATCATTTCGATTTTCCAGGCCACGACCTCGATTCAGGAGCAGACCCTCACCTTCGTGCCGAAGATCGCCGCCATTCTCGGGGCTCTGATTCTTTTCGGACCATGGATTGTTATGTCCATGGTTCAATTCACCCTGAGATTGTTCGGCCGAATTCCGGGGTTAGGCGGGTAGCCCGTGATCGGAACCCTGGTCGTAAATTTCCGTGTATTTCTCATAATTTTTGTGCGGGTCGTGGCCTTGATCCAGGTCGCGCCGCTGTTTTCCTCCAGGGCGATTCCCCAGACGGCCAAGCTCGGATTCGCCCTGTTTGTATCTGTGGCGATTTTTCCCTGGGTCGCCGAGCAGGGTTATCTCCTTCCTGAAAACGCCGTGGATTACTTCCTCGTAGTCGTGGGGGAGGCCATGATCGGTTTCATCCTTGGCTTTTTCCTAAACATCCTCTTCGCCGTTTTTCTGGTCGCCGGCCAATTTTTCTCGCTGCAGATGGGTTTTGGAGCTTCCCAGGTCTTTGACCCGATGGCCCAGATACAGATCCCCCTGATGGGACAGTTCCTCAACATCGCGGGAATGTTCACATTCCTGGTAATCTCAGGCGCCCAAAAACTGCTTCTCGTCGGGGTGTACAGGTCGTTTCAGTCGATTCGAGCGGTCGATCTTGTTGCCGGGCGTTCGTACCTGATGTCGTTGTTTTTGCGCAGTCTCGGAGAGCTCTTCGTCAATTCCCTGACGATCGCCTTTCCGATCTTGGGTACCTTGCTTCTTGTATCGGTAACCATGGGGTTGTTGGCCAAGGCCGCCCCTCAGATGAACCTGCTGATGATGGGCTTTCCCCTCGCCATCGGTACTGCGCTGATCGTCATCGCGGTGGCCACACCCTTTCTCCTCGGAGCGTTCAGCAGGCTGTTCGAAGGTGGCTTTGAGCAACTGGGAGCGATTATAACGAATCTCAAAGGATCGGGAGGATAAGCCGTGGTGGAAGATCTGCTTATGCTTCGCGAAGGCGCGGGCGTCACGACTTGCGCCGCTGCCACGACCTGTGTCGAGGCCG
>JAGLQP010000322.1 GCA_023136785.1 Spirochaetales bacterium | reverse complement strand
GTCTTGCCACCAAAGATAAGGGCATCTTCGGTAATTCTGTAACCTACAGAGTCGGGTCCCACCCGATACGTTTCATCCTCCCTCCGGACCAGGGATCCTCCTCCCAGCCCGATGGTAATCAGGTCTGGCATACGGAAATTCGTGCGTACACCGCCGATCTCCATGGCTGTGGTGGACTCTCGCGGAAAACCCTGCTTCAAAATACCCACATCCGTTGTGGTTCCACCGACATCCACAACCAAAGCATCGCCCATGCCGGAGAGGAAGGCCGCGCCTCGCAGGGAGTTGGTGGGTCCGGAGGCAATCGTAAATACCGGGTATTTACGGGCATAGCCGACGGCCATCAAGGTGCCGTCGTTTTGGGTGATGAACAGATCCGCTTTGACGCCATGATCCTGCAGCACGTCTTGGAACGAGCCGTAGGCGCGATCGGCAATCTTGGCAATGGCTGCGTTGAGAATGGTCGCATTCTCTCGTTCCAGGATTCCAATACTCCCAATCTCGGCGGACAGGGATACTGGAAAATCAGATCCGAATATCTCCAGAGCCAGATCCTTAACCAGCGCCTCCTGCTCGCTGTTCACCGGAGAAAACACGCAGGACACCGCCAATGCCTCGATCTTTTCTTTTTTTAAGGCGTCGAGGGCTTTCTGAATCTCATCCTTGTCGGGACTGGACAGGGGAGTCCCGTTGTACTCATACCCCCCCTTCACAATGCGGTAATGTTTACCGATATGGGAGATCACATCCTCGGGCCAGTCTACGTAGGGAGGTACGGCAAGTCCTGATGGCGCGCCGAGACGAACAATACCCATCCTGGCCAGACCTTTTCGCTCCACGATGGCATTGGTTGAATGCGTGGTCCCCAACATGGCGTGAACGATCATAGCCGGATCAATTTTGCTTTCCTGGAAAACCGCGTCGACGGCCTCCTTGATCCCCGTCGAGATGTCCTCCGTGGTCGTTCTCTTGCACTTGGACACAACCTTGTCATTCTTATCCAATATCACAGCGTCGGTATTTGTACCGCCGACATCGATCCCCAGCCTGTAGCTCATGATGCGTTCCTCTTTACCAGTTCTTCGATCGGTACGTAGTCGTAGTCATACTTGAAATACCTCGGCCCCACCAGCTCAAGGCCTTTTTCAGAGCGCCATACCTCGACGCAGGGCATACCGATAATTACCGCGCGCTGCCCGTACTTCAGATGCTCGGTGGTGATAGGACTTCCGGTTTCCCGGTCCAGGATCGTGATCAGATCCGGTACCATGGCACAGGGCTTACCGTTGAGTAATCCGACCAGGTTTTCATTTTGAAAGTGCAGCTCGAAAGATGTGCCCTTGAAAGCGTCAATTCCTTCAAACTTGGCATTGCCACGGACAAATCCTGTTGTAAGATCCCGCTGTACGTCGGTGACCTTGCCTTCGAAAAGCCTGTACCCGTTGGTGAGCTCGAGTATTGAATCTACGGCGCTGGTCTTCTTTTCATGTGAGACAATGATCCGTTTTCCGATCTCGATGGCAAGGGATATGGTCCCTTTCACACCCCACTTTTTTACCTTTTTTGCCTCCATCACGTAGAGTCCAATCATCGAGCTCAGTCCCATGGCTACGGTGATTGTTCGGGCGAAGGTCTCGACCCAGTTGTTGTTTATCGCTTCAATAACGACCTTGTTGCCCTTTTCATCGCAGCAGACCATCGGCGAAGCGCTGACCCCACCGATTGTATAGGTCACCATCTGGATTTCCGGAAAAGCCCGCCCCATACCGTCGGCATCGACCAGGGGAAGACCCAGCTTTGCCGCGGTGTAGACCGGAATACAGGAGTTGATACCTCCCGCTTCAATCGGAAGAACCGCATAGGCCTTCCTGCCGAAAAAGGATTCCACAGCCCTGAAGGCAGCTTCCGGTTCACTCCCGTTGGGAAGTTTCTCAAGCATGACAGCGGGGGCTCCCATCATGGCCGAGGGAATCACCAGTTCATCATCCGGGATGTCATCCGGATCCAACAGAGGTATTTTCCCCTTCTCCATGAGCGCCTGCTTAGCCATCAATTTTCCCAGGTAAGGATCTCCGCCGCCCCCGGCTCCCAGCACCGCAGCCCCGATAGCCAGGTAGTCGATGTTTTCCGTTGTCAGATATTTCACACCACTTCCTCCGCAAAAAGGTAAGATGATTCCTGTTGATTTAATGAATATTTATATATTAGCGAGCAAGGATATGCAAATCGTTTTTTCTGTTTTTTATGCACACGGGAAGCACGCGGCTGAGCGGACATACTCCAATCGAGTGAGCAGTCAGCAAACGAATTATGCTAACCCAAGATACTTTTTTATATGCTTCGCAAGATTATCATCGATCTCAACGTGTCTTGGAACTGGTTGTTTCTCCCCATTTCCTGGATTCAGGTAGATATCATGTCGTGATCCATGCCATAACAAAATACAGCCTTTCCTTTCCAGATCCTTGATCAGTCGAATTCGCTTTATATAGAAATTTCTTTTGTGTCATATTTCTCCGGCACATCATCAAGAGCCATGAGAAGATAAGCGTCTTTGATATTCTCTTCAAGCGTTTCGCCTTGAGTCATAATTTCCGGATGTTCAAGTATTTTGCCCAGCCAAAACTTGTCGGATTTCCAATATACCATTGTCATTTTCGTTTCCATATTTCCACCTGCCTATTGGATTTTAGTTGAAATCTTGTTAATTGTCACCGAACAAAATTGATGGCAACGCAGAGACCTAAAAAAGGCTGTCCCGCAAGAGGACAACCTATTTGTGTGCACAATTGAATTGTAGGAAGATCGAGGTGCACCGACCAGACACCCCAATCCTAGGTAAGCTTGTAGCTCGAGACTACCAGCGGTTGCGAGAACCGCCGCGAGGGCGGTCTTCTCGTGGCCTGCTCATGTTCACGGTCAAGCTGCGCCCTTCGAGTTCCGTTCCATTGAGAGCATCAATGGCTGTCTGGCACTCTTCCGGGGTGCTCATCTCGACGAAGCCGAAGCCCCGTGAGCGATCCGTGTACCTGTCCGTGATTACTTTAGCGGATTCAACAGTACCGTGAGCCGCGAAAAGCTCGTGGAGCTGCTCATCCGTTATCGAGTACGGCAGGCCGCCAACATAGAGTTTTTTATTCATCTTCTCCTCCTAGTGAGTGTTCCTGTCATCGCCCTTCGATACTCACCGTGAGAGAAGCAAAACAAGG
>JAGLQP010000321.1 GCA_023136785.1 Spirochaetales bacterium | reverse complement strand
CATTCATCGGCATCCCCTACCTCACCGCCCTTCTGCGTTAACTTCGGAAGCTGCGAAGGCCCCGACAGCTCCCCGCACTCCGGGTGAGACAACCGGCGGCGCCTTGTGTTTCTTCCAGGCTGCCGGTAGAATGCTACCATGGTTACAGAAGAAATGATCCGGCGGCTTCCCAAAGTCGAGCTGCACGATCACCTGGATGGGGGAGTGCGGCCGCAAACGATCATTGAGCTCGCCAAAAAGTACGATGTTGAAATCCCGGAAAAAAAGCCGGACGACCTGGCCAACTGGTTTCATCGAGGTGCGGACCGCAAGAACCTGGGTCTGTATCTCGAGGGTTTTCGTACGACTCTTTCGGTGATGCAGACCGAGGAGGCCCTCGAGCGGATCGCGCGGGAAACTCTCGAGGATCTGGCCAAAGACAACGTCGTCTACGTAGAGATCCGTTTCGCCCCGGTTCTTCATCTGCAGGGCAAACTCAATCTGGAGAAGGTGGTACAGTCGGTCCTGTTGGGCCTGGAAGCGGGCAAAGAAAAAACCGGTATGCAGTACGGCCTGGTCCTCTCTGCCATGCGGGACCAGACGGTCAGTCTGGAGACGGCGGAACTGGCTGTGGCTTTTCGGGAGAAAGGGGTGGTCGGATTCGACCTGGCCGGGGATGAGTACGGCCACGCTCCAAAGAAACACCTGGACGCTTTCCAGTTCATTCGGCGGATGAACTTCAACATCACCATCCATGCAGGAGAGGCTTTCGGTATGGAGTCGATCTGGCAGGCTATCCAGTACTGCGGAGCCCATCGTATTGGACATGCCACCCGTCTACTCGAAGACATGTCGATTCAGGGGACTCGAATCGAAATGATGGGCTCCCTGGCCCACTTCATAAAGGACAAACGCGTTCCCATGGAAATGTGTCTGTCCTCAAACATCCACACCGGAGCCTCCGCTTCGCTAGACGAGCATCCCTTCCCCATGTACTATAGAAACGACTTTCGAGTGTTCCTCTGTACAGACAACCGGTTGATGAGCAACACAAGCCTCGGAAAGGAGCTGTTCCTGGCGGTCAATCACTACAATCTCACGCTTCGAGATCTGGAAAAGATCACCATCAACGCCATGAAATCGGCGTTCATCCATTACGACGAACGGATACGGATCATCTACGATATCTTGAAGCCGGGATTCGCCCGTATCCGAGAGGAAATTACCTCACTATCCTAGAATATTTTGAGAGTCATGATACCCGACAGAGTACGAGAGGTGCTGGAAAGCAACAATCTACAGGCAATCGAGTTTGAAAAAGGCAGCACCCCTACCGCAGTGCTGGCCGCGGAGAAGCTGGGTGTAGCGGTTGGCAACATCGCCAAGTCGCTTTTATTCGTAGCCAAGGATGGACGTTACTTCATGGTTGTCTGTCCCGGAGATAAAAAGGTAGCCAACGCCAAACTCAAGGCGACGATTGGTGTGAAGACTCGCATGGCCAAGCCTGAGGAAACTTTCACCGCCACCGATTATCAACCCGGGGGAGTATGCCCCTTCGGGATCGAAGGAATCGAGATCCTTCTCGATCTCTCTCTCCAAAACTACGATACGATCTATCCCGCCGCAGGCACTGACAGCTCCGGTGTGCCGATGAGCTTCGACGATTTACGGCGCATCACCGGAGGGCGTGTCTGCGACTGTACAGCGGAATGAGAGAGCACTTTGACAATTTTCCGCAAAAAGGGCAAGATTTGCCTCGTTAAAAGCGACCCGGGGAAGATATCGGGTTGCAGGAAAACAAATGATAGGAGGTCCGCATGGCAGACCTAGCCGTTACCTACATGGGCATACAACTAAAGAATCCGATCATTGTTTCCAGCTCCAGCCTGACCAACACCGTAGAAAAGATCAAGCGCTGTGAAGATTCCGGGGCCGGTGCGGTAGTTTTGAAATCCCTGTTCGAGGAGCAGATTGAAGCCCAGACCGCGGAAATCGAAGAAGACTCGTGGCCCTACCCCCATCCGGAAGCCTTCGACTACGTACGGCAGATGGGCATGAGGCTCGGTCAGGACGAGTACCTCAAACTCATAAAAGATGCCAAGAAAGCCGTGAAGATTCCGGTAATCGCCAGCCTGAACTGCATTACCCCGAAGTGGTGGAACAGCTATGCCGCGGAAATCGCCAGGGCGGGGGCCGATGCGATCGAGCTGAACATCGCCATTCTTCCTATCGATCCCAAACACGGTGCGGAAGAGATCGAAAAGACCTATGTCCGGATAGTGGAGGGGATTCGCCGCAAGGTCGATTTGCCGATCGCCGCCAAGATCGGTCCCTACTTCACTTCTCTGCCCCAGATCACCCGCGAGCTTCGCAACGCCGGTACCGCGGCCTTGGTTTTGTTCAACCGATTTTACCAACTGGATATCGATATCGAAAAGCTTGAGCTGACACCGGGCTATCACCTCAGTTCTCCCGACGAGATCTATGTTCCTCTCCGTTGGATCGCCATCCTCTCCACCCAGGTCGGCTGCGAGCTGGCCGCTTCTACAGGCATCCACGATGGAAGCGCAGCCATCAAGCAGCTGCTCGCCGGGGCCCAGGTGATACAAATCTGCTCGAATCTCTACCAGAAGGGAATGGGCCGGATCAAGGAGATACTAGAGGAGCTGGGCAGTTGGATGGACACCCATGGATACCAGAAGATCGACGAGTTCCGGGGCAAGATGTCCATGGAGGTCAGCGAGAAACCGGAGTACTACGAGAGGCTTCAGTATATAAAGGTATTCGTCGGTCTGGAATAGACGGGACCTCTAGGCCGCCCCGTCTCCGCCCTGCTGTTTTTAACCAACAACCCGACGCGGAAACAAGGGGCTGATGCGGGTCACGATCTCGTAGTTGATCGTCCCCGCCCACTCGGCCATCGTCTCGACGCTGACTCGTTCCTCACCGTCTTGTCCCAGAAGCACCACTTCTTCCTCCAGCCCCGCATGGGGAATATCGCTGATATCCACCATGGTCAGGTTCATACAAACCCGCCCGATTACGGGAGCTCGTTTCCCCCGGATCAGCACATAGGCGGCGTTTCCCAGCTTCCGATCGTACCCCTCGGCATACCCCACGGGAAGCACGGCCACGCGGATCGGACGGGTGGCTCTGTAGGTACAGCCGTAACCGATGTAGCTGCCCTCGGGAAGATTCTTGATCTGAACGATGCGGGTTTTCCAGGTCAGAACG
>JAGLQP010000320.1 GCA_023136785.1 Spirochaetales bacterium | reverse complement strand
AACAAGTTTGTTCGCAAAGCGGCTTTGATCAACGAGCAGTTCGAGACCTGTTTCGCATCAGAAGAGCGGCTGGTGGAAACCCCGCTGGCCCTCGGGGGAAACATGGTGTTCCCCCCGGAGCTGTTCCGTAATGTCGCCTTTGATCCCGGGATCACCCGGGGCGAGGACATCGACTACCTGATGAACTCCCGCCTGCTCGGCTATTCCTGGGTTCTGGACAGAGAGCTCACCATCACCCATCTGCCCCCGAAAGCCTCCGCCGGGGACCCGGTCACCACAACTCCCTACGCCAAGCTTCAGCGGGACGTGCTGCGCTTCATCTATCAGAGGCAGAAGATCAGGATCTCCCAGGAACACGCCGATCTGCATCCCCTTCAGGCCGAGGATTTCGGGGTTTATCCCGGCGAGTTCCTCAAGGACGATCTGGATGCCCAAGCCCTCGAGGCCTTGAAAATCCTGCGCCCGGGGGATGCGGACGAACGTTTCTTCCCCCGGCCGGAGGCGATGCTCGAGCTGGCTCGAGAGAGGGCTAAACGGGCGGAGGAGTATCCCGCTTTCAACGCATCCTGGAAGGAAATCCTGACGGTGGTGGACAGGGACAAAGAGCTGAAACAAGGGATGCAGCGAAGACTCCGCCTGTGAGCTGGGAAGTCGGAGGTAACATGTCGAAGAGCCAAACCTGGCGGCCCCTGGTTGCGGACAAACATACAGAAATCAGGAACAGGTTCGTGAAAATTTTCCCCGCCCAGGAATACGGCAACCTGGCCGAGAAGATCGGTAACCATTGGATCGCCATGCTCGAGAGCGTGTGGGAGAGCAAGGACCGGGGGGTACGAGAGAAAGATTTGAGCTACCTTCCGGCGGATCCCCTGTCGCGAATCGAGCAGAAGAGCCTGGTGATCGCCTATCCCGACGGCATCCAGACACCGGGGGAAAAATCTCTAACGACATTGCATATGTTTTTGAAGCGCTTCTTCCCGGCGATCCGGGGCATCCATATGCTTCCCAGCTGCGTGGTGGTGGAGGATCGCTTCAACGACGGCTATTTCTCCCAGGTGGTCCGAAATCGAATCCACGAACGATTCGGCAGCAACGACCAGTTCTCCGGACTGATGCGGCAGTACTTCTCCATGGTCGATTTCGTGCTCAATCACGTGGATATCCAGAATCCCCGTTTTCAAGCCTACCTGGACGGGGAGGACGGGGCGGGGGAGGGCTTCTTCGTGTTCACAGAACCGGAGTACCAGGAGCATCTTGGCAACGGAGACTTTGCGCAGGTGTTCCGCCCGAGGCCGTTTCCCCTGTTCACCTTATTCCGCAGACAACCGACAGACCCACGCATCGCCTCACTGGGCTTTGAGCAGAGACTTGAGGAGATGCTGCTGCGGCTCGGGGCGCTTGAGCCACCGCCGGAGGTACTCGCCATCCTGTTTTTAATCAACAAGGTGAAGAACGACCAGATGCTGGTAGAGGAGGAGTACCGGCAGATCCTGCGCTTTCGTGAGTATCTTCAGGAGCACTCCGAGATTGATCCGCAAGAGCTCTTCACCCTCTCCGAGACCCAGGAGGTTCAGCACATTCCCTATATCTTTAAGCCGGAGATCCGCAGTAGGGCCGATCTGCTCAAGGCTATCGGCTTTGACCCGGGACTGGCCGGGGTTTACGAACAGCACGACGAGGAGGTGTTCGGCCGGGAGATCCGGGCCCTCACCACCTTCAGCCATGTTCAGGTAGACCTGAACACCGGGACCTTCGAAGGACTGAAGATGCTGGCCGAAGATTTTTCCTGGTATCTTTCCATGGATATCAGCATGCTTCGTCTGGATGCGGCCAACTACTCCTTCAAGAAATGGAAAACGAGCTGTTTCGGCCTGCCCGAGGTAAGCCATCTGATGAAGATCCTCTACCTGTCGATCGACGCGGTCTCTCCGCGAATCGTCCCCAATATGGAGGTGAACGACAAGCTCAGCGTGGTTCTAAGGCAGATGGCCGACAGGGAAGCGCCGCCTCCAATGATGTATGATTTCCACCTGGCCAGCATTCTTCCACTGGTGTTCAACTCGAGCCGGGTCTCGGTGCTGCCCCGGATCTTCGCCCTGATCGCCGGCTACGATATACCGAAGACCAGCATCCGCTTCAGCCTGGCTGAGAGCCACGACGGCAAGTCGGTGCGGGGGAGCATGGATCTGCTCACCCTTTCGGAACGACAGACCCTGGCCGATGTGGTTGCAGGCAACGGCGGAAAGATCAAGTACAAGTCGGTTCCCCCCGGTCAGTACCCGCTGTCCGAGTTCGCGGATGTGTGTGCCGAGGTGGGGATCGATGACAGCCGCGCCCGGAATAGTTTGTTCGGAAACGTGTCCGGGGACACCGCTTACCTGAAGGCAGAGCTCGCGATCGAACAGGATATCATCGCCGCCCTCAAGCTGAACGAGGGGCAGGCGGAACACGGGGCGGTGAGGTTTTTTGTAAACAAGATCCTTCACGGCCAGGAACCCTACGAGCTGTGCTGTTCCACCCGGGATTCTCTGCTGCGATTGGAGGATGAGCGGCTGGAGGTGGAGAGATATCTGGCTTTCTACACGCTGGCCTTTGCCCTGATGGGCCGCAACGTGAAGTCAATTTATTTCAACGATCTGATCGCCCTGCCCAACGATTTCGAGCGCTTCTCCCGAAGCGGCGAGCTGCGGGATCTGAAGCGCACCAGGTCGGATTTCAATCGCCTCGCCTCACTGATCAGCGATCCCAATACCTTTGAACACCGGATCGCCCGCGGAATCAACGACCTGATCGCCCTGGTGGACAGCGACCCGGCGCTGCATTTCCGCGGCAATGAGGCGGAAGTTCTTACGCCGATCGAGGAGAGCACACCGGAGGCCGTGGCTGTGGTTCATTGCTCCTGCGCCAAGGATCACACGGTGGTTGTGATCAATGTCAGCAAGGAGCAGCAGTCGGTTCGAATCGGTCCGGCCGCAGCCGGCCTGGATCGGGGGAAGACGCTGTACGACAATATCGCCGGTCGAGAGGTCCCCCGGCGTGAGAATGGCGCCGTTGCCCTGACACTCGATCCGTTCCAGCGGATGTGGCTGAGTGCCGGGAGGGTCGCGGTGGACAAGGAGCTTTTGTTCTCCCCAATCTGAAAACCCGTACAGAATTCTCATAACTCCCCTGACGATGGGCTGGTTCGTTCCAACACCACGTCCCTAAGGTAGGCGATAAAGGCCTC
>JAGLQP010000032.1 GCA_023136785.1 Spirochaetales bacterium | reverse complement strand
CACGAGGAGCAGGCTCTGCGTCTGCTCACAGAGGCAGGCTGCAGCGTCGACGCAGACCACCGTGTCTTCATCCCCGAGCGAGTGGTGAGCCGGGCGCTGCAAAGCGTACCGGAGAAGATCGAGATCTACGATCGGACAGGATCTTCGGCCATGTCGCTGGAGGATCGGAAGGCTTATTTCGGGACCGGTTCGGACACCCCCAATACAATCGACTTCGAGACAGGCGATCGTCGGCCCGCCGTGCTGGCCGACGTGAAACGAGCCGCCCGCCTGGCCGATGCTCTGGACAACGTGGATTTCATCATGAGCCTGGGTTTGGCCGGCGACACACCTGTAGAACGTTCCGACCGCTATCATTTCGCCGGCATGGTGGAAAGCTCCACCAAACCGATCATGTTTACCGCCTGGAGCCTGGAGGGTTTACGGGATATTTTTGAAATGGCAGCGATCGTGGCTGGAAGTGCAGAGCAGGTGTGCAGAAGACCCTTTCTCATCCACTACGCCATGGCCATTGCACCGTTCATCCATCCCAAAGATTCGATCGAGAAAGTGCTGTTTTGCGCTGAGAAGCGGATCCCTGTGGAGTACCATTCCGTGGACATCGGCGGTTCGACCGCACCGGCGACCCTGGCGGGAAGCTTCGTTCAGGGCAACGCCCGTATGCTGAGCGGGTTGGTGATTCACCAGCTGAAATCCCCGGGAGCGCCCTTGATCGTGGACACGTCCGTGGTTTTCCTCGACATGAGGACCATGGCCTCTCCCTACATGAGCCCCGAGGTCCTGCTGGCCTCGATCATGAACAAGGAGATGGCCCTGTACTACAGTATCCCCACCTTCGCCAAGGCCGGAGCCGGTGACGCCAAGATCCTGGACCAGCAGGCGGGAGTCGAGATCGGGATGTCGATCCTCAACGAATACTTAATCGGCAACAACCTGATCCACGACATGGGTTATCTGGAGATGGGAATGACCGGATCTCTGGAAAGCCTGGTGATCTGTGACGAGGTGGTGAGCTTTGCCAAACGCTTCGGCCGTGGGATTGATTTCAGTGCCGAGCATCTGGCCCTCGATGTCATCGAAGAGGTCGGACCTGCGGGCAACTACCTGACCCATGACCACACCCTGAAACACTTCCGGGAGGAGTTCTGGTTTCCGCAACTGATGGATCACAACAACCACGACACCTGGGTCAAACAGGGCAGCAGGAGCCTGATCGACAGGGCCCACGAAAGGGCGGAGCAGATGCTGAGAAACCACGAGCCTCTACCCTTGGATGCGAAGGCGGTTGAAGAGATCTACAAAATCGCGGATGGATAGGCAGGCAAATCAGACTTGCCATTTTTCCGCCCGCTTCGTAGTTTGTTAGGTAGTTGCCAAGGAGGTACATCGTGAGGAACAGAACTTTGGGACGAACCGGACTGAAGGTTTCGGAAATCGGTTTCGGAGCCTGGGCGATCGGCGGGTCCTGGGGAACCCAAAAGGAAGAGGATTCCCTCGCGGCCTTGAACAGGGCTTTGGATCTGGGAGTCAACTTTATCGACACGGCTGCCGGGTATGGAGACGGCAGGAGCGAACGGATCGTCGGCAGGGTGCTCAAAGAGAGGGGGGATCAGGATCGGGTTATCGTGACCACCAAAGCCCCTCCGGCGCCGGGACCCTGGCCGCCCTCCCCCTACTGCAAGTGGGAGGACCGCTACTCCGAAAAATATCTGCGGGAGAACGTCGAGGAGCGCCTGAAATATCTCGGTAGTGATCGCATCGACGTACTCCTTCTGCACACCTGGACTCGAGCCTGGAACCGGAATCCGGGGCCTCTCGAAATCCTGAAAAATCTGCAGAACGAGGGCAAGATTCGCTTTTTTGGGATCTCCACTCCGGAGCATGATCAAAACGCCCTGGTCGAATTGATCAAGGGCGGCTGGCTGGATGTCGTGGAGGTGATCTACAACATCTTCGAGCAGGAGCCTGCGGCGGAGCTCCTTCCCGTGGCGGCGAAAAACAACGTCGGGGTCATCGCCCGGATGCCCTTTGATGAAAGCGCTCTGACCGGGAAGCTGACCGAACAGACCCGGTTCGAAGAGGGGGATTTCCGCAACCACTACTTCATGGGGGATCGCCTCAAGCGCACCGTGGCGGAGGTTAAAAAGGTTCAAGAAGACCTGGAGGAAAGCGGCTATACCCTTCCTCAGGCGGCCCTGAAGTTCGTACTGGCTCACCCCGCGGTCAGCACTTCCATCCCCGGTATGCGCAACATCAAGCAGGTGGAAGCCAACCTGGCCGTTTCCGAAATGGCCGATATGCCCGGGGCATTGCTTACATCCCTCAGAAGGCACAACTGGCGGAGGGCCTTCTGGTACGAGGGTAGATAGGGTTGGCTGATTCGGGCAAGCGGCTCACCGCTCCTTGTTCAACATGGATATGCGGGTTGCGAATTAGCTTCCTGGTGACACGGGCGGATCGAGCCCTCAGCATCGAGGACCGCTACTCAGACTACCGGGTAAATCCCGGATTCGATGCCGGCATATTTGAGAGCGAGTCGATCAGGTATGTCTCCCCACCTCGACGCCCCGCTGAGTCGCAGGGTCAATTTTAGGACCTCGGATTACCGACCAAAGCCGGATCGAGGATACCCCCGCGGTGACGATATTGGCCACAGCCGCGGCGGCGAATATTCCTGTTAAGGCGAACAACCGGGAACCGAGGATTGCGAGAGGAACGTAGAGAACCAGCATTCTCATGATCGACAACCCGGCGGCGGGCAATGGTCTGTTGATGGCGTTGAAAGTAGAAGCATTCAACTCGATTATGCCCTGGCATCCATAGCTTAAAGACACAATGCTCAAATAAAGGGCGGTTGTCGCTACAACCTGTGGGTCTCTGTTGAAAATAGTGGCAATCGGCCGGCCAAGAAGCAGAAAGATCGCGAACAGAAAGAGCCCCCACGTCAGAGAAAACAGCTGCGCGCCTCGAACACCTATCCGAATTCGGTCGAACTTGCGAGCTCCCAGATTTTGTCCCACAAAGGGAATCAGAACCACGCCCAGAGCCATCACCAAAGTAAGGGCCAAGAGCTCGATCCGCGAGGCAACCCCGAATCCTGCGACTCGATCCACACCGTATCCGGCAACCAACCTGGTAATAACCCCTGTGGAAAGGGGGATAACGATATAGGTTGCCGCTGCAGGAACACCTAGGTAGAGCACCCGCCTCCACGTATGTACAAGCTCCCGCAGCCGCGGCAAGGATGCCGTGATCATCCCCTCCCCCCTCCTCAGCACATAGAGAGACACCCCTAGGGCGGAAGCTCTGGCAATTGCCGTAGCCAGGGCGGCACCAGCCAGCTCCATCCGAGGAAACGGGCCCAGACCGAAGATCAGCAGAGGATCGAGTACCAGATTCACCAGCATGGCGGCAAGCATAATCAGGCTGGGCGTTTTTGTGTCTCCTGTCGCCCGTATAGCACTGTTGCCCACCATCGGAATCACGACAAAAGGCATACCGAAGTACCAGATGAACATGTATCGCTTGATGAGGGGCAGTACCTCCTCTCCGGCACCGAGCAGGCGAAACAGCGGCTCGATGGTCATCAAACCGACGACGACGAAGGCTACCACGACCAGCAAAGACAGCAGCAGTGCGTCGGTTGTCAATCGCTGCACTTTGTGGTGGTCTCCCTCTCCGATGGCTCGCGAAATAACGGCGGTAGTACCGACCCCCAATCCACGGGCGATACTGCTGACAACAAGGACGACGGGAAAGGTGAAGCTCATTGCAGCCAACTCGCGGATTCCCAACCGGCCGACAAAAAATGTATCCACCAGGTTGAAGGCCACCATCCCAAGGATACCCACCATCATGGGCAGGGTCAGACGGACAAGAATCTTTCCTACAGGACCGTCGACCAACCGGGGTGACTGACGCAACGGGTTCATAGGCTTCCTTCCATACTCTCCTTAGCACATCCCAGGTGATAGAAAATATATGGGTATCCGGTCTATAGGGCAAACGGCGTACAGGTAGCCGGGGACCAGGGGCGGAAAACATGCGCACAGGGGAGATTCAGGTCCCCACGGCGGAGGAGCCCGCCGATGCTCCGGAGCTGGGACCGCCCATGCCGCTGCCTTTCGAGCGGTTGACGGCGCAGGAGAAGCAGATCCTGCGGGATTGGATCTCAGAAGGCGCGAAGAACAACTGAAGCTAATCCATCAAGGTTCCGCCGTTGATATCCACGCAGGCTCCGGTGATGTAGGAGGCTTGATCCGAGGCCAGAAACAGCACGGTACTGGCCACTTCATCGGCCCTTCCGAATCTGCCCAAAGGATGCTTCTCCTCGAAGCCCTTCATCTCCTCGGCGTGATCCCGGTAGTACAGATCGAGCATCGGCGAGTAAACCGCCCCTGGGGCGACCGAGTTGGCGCGGATGCCATGGGGTGCCCCCACCTTGGCCAGAGATTTGGTCAGACAGATCACCGCCGCCTTGGAGGCCGAATAGTCGGCCCCGGCAAGCACGCCCCCGACCTTGCCGGAGATGGAGGCAAAGTTCACGAAACAGCCGGCCTTCTGTTCGATCATCTGTTTCAACGCTTCCTGGCAGACGAAGAACATGCCCTTGACGTTCACCGCAAAGGTCCTGTCCCAATCCTGCTCGGATATTTCGAGAAAGGGCTTGATGTTGAGAATGCCCGCGGCATTGACCACGATGTCGATCCTGCCGCAGTTTTCAACCGTTTGAGAGATAAGCTGTTGAACACCCTGTTTATTCGTAACATCCAGGGCGAGCTTCAGCGGATTGGCGTCGAAATCTACACGGTCATCCAGCGGGGGAAAATCGATGTCCGTGCTGACGACCTTCGCCCTCTGACGGAGGAAAAGTTCCTCCGTTTTGGCCCCGATCTGCCCCCCGCCTCCGGTGAGAAACACCACTTTTCCAACAAAATCGAGCATCTTTTCCTTCATCCCGGCAACCCTTCCGCTGATGGATCATCGCCCCTCTACCAGCACCCATTAGAGTACAGACGAGGATGATTGTCAAATCGTGGAGACCGTGACCTGGAGTTCGCGAGGGATTCCAACTATTGAAACCAAAGTGAAATTGTAGGATTTGACAGCTTCACTACAATGTGCTAAGTATGCTCTGCATGTTGAAGATTATACAGAATCCACTGTATCTCCAGGACTATTTTTTGGCCTGGTATCCCAAATGGTTTCCCTAATACCCATCAACACTGTCCGATCGCGATAACTCGCTGGTTCAAATCAGCAATACAGGGTCGCTGTCCTGCTCAACATCAAGAGCTTTACATCTCAAGCATCCACCGGAAGCGGTCCAGGAGAGCGACAAGACGAGGTTTGTTAGTAAGGAGCAAATTACCGATGGAACTTTTTAAACCAATTGTGGAAGCAACGGTAGCGGGAGATGAAGAGCGCTGCGTGGCTTTGGCCCAAGAGGTGATCGACAAGGGGGTCGATCCCCTGCAGGCTATCGAGCAAGGCTATACCAAGGGCATGGCGATTGTCGGGGATAAGTTCTCCCGCATGGAGTACTATCTTCCCGAGCTGATCCGCTGTGCCGATGCCATGAAGGCGGCAATGGACGTGCTGAAACCCCACCTGGGAAAAGGTCAGGACGGTGGCGTTCAGGGCACGGTGGTTATTGGAACGATCCAGGGGGACCTCCACGACCTGGGCAAGAATATAGTAAAGACGATGCTTCAGGCAGCCGCTTTTACCGTCCATGATCTGGGCTGCGACGTACAGGTCCGTTCATTTATCGACAAGGCGGAAGAGCAGGATGTCGATGTCATCGCCGCTTCGGCGATACTGACTACCACGATGGCCTACATGCCCGACCTGGTGAATCTTCTCTCTGACATGAACCTGCGAGACAGGTTCAAGGTCATGGTCGGTGGCGCACCGGTCACCCCTGAGTACGCCGATGAGGCCGGCGCCGACGGGTACGGGGAAAATGCCGCCGAGGCAGTCGAGACAGCCAAACGCCTGGTGCAGTCGAGGAGGGGAGGTGCATGAGCATGATCGGATTTTGGGATGTATACAAACGCAGCGAAACAGGACCCTTTGTCAAGGAGCAGGATTTCGACAGGCAGGTCGGTACCGTTGCCGGACAGCTTGCACAAAAACACGAGATTCGCTTCGACCCGGAGCAGGTCATCCCGGCGGATGATGGTCTGGCAGACAGGATGTACAAGGCTGCACTGGAGTTGTTCCTCGAGCTTGGCATCTACTGCCGTGACACCAGCCGTCTGATTAAATTCAGCCGGGAAGAGGTACAGTGGGCACTGAAACACGCCCCGACCTCCGTGACCTACGGCCAGGGTCCGGATACCCGAATCATGCGGCAGCGGAAGATCGAGGACTCGCTGCCTCCGTTCTGCCTGAACACACCGGTTGGCTGCACCGTTGCGGAAGAACGGTTCGTGGCCATGGTACAGAGCTATGCCCAGGAGCCTTTGAGCGACACCTTCTCCAGTGCCTTCAGTCAAACCGTAGGGGGGCGGCCGATCAAATCGGGCACACCCCAGGAAGTCGAGGCCGCTATCTGGAACGTGGTCAAGCTGCGGGAGGCAGCCCGGGCGGCAGGCCGACCGTTGATTGGGATCCACAACCTGATCTCCAACGCGGAGAAGACCGATGCTACCTTGGCGGCGATACAGGAGGAGTTCGGCGCCCACCCGAACGACGGCCTCGGGGTAGCCGCTATAGCCGAGATGAAGGCCGATTACGAGCGAATGAAAAAAGTGGTCTTTCTCGACCACAAGGGATACAACCGCTACGGATTGTACGGCCCTATCATGGGTGGATACGCCGGAGGACCGGAAGCCACGGCGATCGTCCATGTGGCTCACCATTTTCTCGGACTGCTGGCCTTCGGCGCGCAGTGGCACGATGGATTCCCCCTCCACCTCATGCAGGGCTGCAACAGCACCCGGGACCTGCTCTGGCTGATCAGTGTTACAGGACAGGCCCTGGCCCGAAACACACATCTGCTGATCGGGGTCAGCCCCTTCACTGCGGCCGGACCCTGCACCGAGATGGTGATTCACGAGATCGCCGCAATCGTTCTGGCCGCTACGGTATCCGGATTGCACCTGAACCTGGTTGCGGTAGCCCGGAACAAGCTTCCCGAACGCTCCAGCGGCATGGAGGCCAGGATTGGATCGGAAACGGCCCACCTGATTGCCAAGCAGGGGATCACTCGAAAAAAGGCCAACGAGATCGTGAAGAAGATATTGGGGGAGTACGAGAGCAAAATCCCCGAAGCGCCGAAGGGGAAACGCTTCGACGAATGCTACGATTTGAAAACGGTACGGCCCACCCAGGAGTATCTCGATGTATATGACCGGTGTAAAGAAAAACTCACCGGGTTTGGGCTGGAGTACAAGGAATAGGAAGAACAACCATGGCCGGTGTAAATATGGCACACAATCCGAACCTGACCTATCTTTCCCGGGCTCAAGCGGAGAAAATCCACGCTGCCAGTCTGGAAATCCTGGAAAGAGTTGGTGCGCTGATCGACGATGAAGAATCCGCCGCTCTCCTGCGAAAAGCAAGTGTCGCGGTAGGTGATGGCGATACCTTCCATATATCGCCGAAATTGGTGGAATGGGCGCTGTCTGTTGCTCCGAAACGAATCGTGCTCCATAACCGCAACGCCGAGCCGGTCATACCCCTGGAGCCGGGGCGGATCTACTTCGGGTTGGGATCCGACTGCCTGTTCATCCTGGACCACCGAACGGGCAAGCGGCGTCAAGCGACCTTGCAGGATGTGAACGAGGCCATCCGCCTGGCCGACGCCCTGCCCAATATCGACTTCCTCATGTCCGCGGTTCTGCCGTCGGATGTTCCCACAGAGGCAGCCAATCGCCTCCAGATGCGGTCCATGATCGAGAACAGCACGAAACCGATCATGTTCGTGACCAATGATTTCGACAGTTGCCTGGACGTTGTCCAGGCAGCGGAATTCGTAGCCGGCGGGGCAAAGCTTCACGAGCAGAAGCCCTACTGCTGCTGCTACATCAACGTCACCGCGCCTCTGCGGCACAATGTGGATTCTCTGCAAAAACTGCTGTTCCTGGCTGCAAAAGGATTGCCCACCACCTATACTCCGATGGTTCTGCGGGGAGTGAGCGGGCCTGTAACCAGTGCCGGCGCCGTAGCTCTGGCCAATGCGGGAGAGCTGGTCGGGCTGGTTCTGGCGCAGCTGAAACGGGAAGGGGCTCCGATCATCCACAGCGGTGGCTACGGGGATGTGTTCGACATGCGCACCACAACAGGGGCCTACACAGGGCCGGAAAGCTACGGCGTACGCACGGCAATGGGCGCCTATTACGGCCTGCCGATCTTTGGACTTGGGGGTTCCAGCGACTCAAAACTGCCTGACGAACAGGCCGCGGCGGAAGCCTCCTTAACCCTGCTGTTCGAAACCTTGGGCGGAGCGAACCTGATCCACGATGTGGGCTATATGGAGAGCGGCAAGTGCTATTCTCTGGAGATGCTGGCAATCTGCGATGAACTCATCAGTTACATCCGCCGCTACTGTCAGGGAATCGAGGTCAACGACGAGACTCTGGCTCTGGACCTGATCGCCGAGCTCGGTCCGGAAGGGGACTACCTGCCCACCGAGCACACGGTGAACCACTACAAAGAAACCTGGTACCCCCGCCTGTTCAACCGCAATCACTACGACGGCTGGCTGGCCGAAGACGGCCTGACCCTTCACCGGCGAACTCAGAGGAGGGTGGAGGAAATCTTACAAAGCCATACCCCTGAGCCGCTCGAGGGGAAGATCAAACAGGAAATCGAGGCTATCCTGGGATAACGAAAGCGGGAGGCATGCAATGTACGGTCAAACCGTGATCGACAACGGAACGATTGCCACCATCTGCAGACAGTGCGACATGCGCTGCGGGATCGATGCGGTTGTGGAGAGCGGCCGGATCGCCAAGATTACGGGGATGAAAGCCCACCCCCAGAACCGGGGCCGACTTTGCCCGAAGGGCCCCGCCGCCATCGATACAGTCTACCACCCGGAGCGTCTGCTCAAACCCCTCAAAAAGAACCGCAGCGGCTCCTTCGATGAAATTTCCCTCGACCAGGCAATGGAGGAGATCACCGACAGGCTGGGTGCTGTCGTGGAGAACTACGGCAAGCGCTCCATTGCTACCTGGCACGGAGAGGCTCTAGGTTTTGCCCAACAGGAGATGTATCCCCGGCGATTTCTCCGTGCCCTGGGCAGTCCGAACTTCCTCTCGGTGAACTCCCTCTGCTATGTCAGCCGCTACATCGCCTACCGGCTGGTCCAGGGATACTGGAACGCCTGCCCCGATTTCCGCAATGCCCGCTGCATCCTCCTCTGGGGAACCAATCCGCCGGTGTCCCACTTCACCTTCATGCAATCGATCGACGAGGCGAAGCGGCGGGGGGCAAAGCTGGTGATCATCGATCCGCGGATCACAGAGATCTCCCGAAGGGCTGATCTCCACCTGCGCCCCATGCCCGGTACCGACGGGGCATTGGCCTGGGGATTGATGCGGCAGCTCATCGAAACCGATCATTACGACAAGGAATTCATATCCCAGTACAGTGTCGGCTTCGATGAAGCGGCGACCTACGCCAGGAGATTCACGGCCGAGGTGGTGGCCGGGATAACCGGTCTGCCCCCGGATCAGATCGAAGAATGCGGGCGTCTGGTCGGCGCCGGTTTACCCCAAACGATCAACTACGTAGGGGTATCCCTCGAGCACCAGGAAAACGGAGTGAACGCGGTGCGCGCCATCGCCTGCCTGGGGGGTTTGACCGGGGCGCTGGACCGTGAGGGGGGGGACCCCTGGCCGGAATCTCTAGAAGAGCGCTCCCTCACCCTCTATGAAGAGCTCCCGCTGCTGGATCACGAACCGATCGGAGCGGCCGACTATCCGGTTCTCTACGATTTCTACAAAGAGTGCAACACCATGAAGGCCGTGGAGGCCATGCTTGGGGAAGGCCCGTATCCTCTACGAGCCTTGATCGTGGCCGGCGGAAATCCCGTGAATACCAATCCCAACGTTGCAAAGGTGGCAGAGGCCTTCGCCGGGCTGGATCTGCTCGTGGTTCGTGAGCTCTTTCTGACCGAAACCGCAGCTCTGGC